>CAYTWJ010000082.1:0-10729 GCA_964442055.1 uncultured Rhodospirillaceae bacterium
CTATGTGCGCCGGCTGATGAAGTAGCCCGCTCACTCCGGCGTCAGGGCCGAAAGCCCGAGCAGCGCGCGGCGTCTGAGCCACAGGCTCGGCCGGTAGCGATCGTCGCCGGTGATCGCCTGCAGGGTGCCGAGGATGCCGTGCACCAGGCGCGGCCCGATCAGGTCGGCGAGCGCCAGCGGGCCTTGCGGATAATTGAGGCCCAGCGTCATCGCCCGGTCGATGTCGGCGGGCGCGGCGATGCCGATCTGGGCCATCTCGCAGCCGAGATTGGCCACCATGGCGCGGATGCGCTGGGCGATGAAGCCGGGCGAATCCTTGATCAGCGTCACCTTGCGGCCCGAGGCGGCGAGCAGCGCCACCACGCCGTCGCGCACCGCCGTGTCGGCGCCGGGCGCGGTCATCACCGTGATGCGGCGGCCGGTGTCGGCGCTGAGGTCGAGGGCGACGAGGCGCCGGTGGTCGCTGCCCAGTCGCACGGCCAGCGTGGCGCAGTCCTCGCCGACCGGCGCGGCGACGAGCGGCACCGTCCTGTCGTCGGGGCCGAGCTCGGCGCCGGCGCCGCGCAGGAAACCGGCGAGGCCGTCGTCGGGTTCGGCCAGCGCCAGGCGGCGGGCCGGCGCCGCCGCGCTCGCGGCGTGGGCGCTCGGCGCGATCTTGTTGCCCTCGGCGTCGTAGGCGTAGAAGCCGGCGCCGCTCTTGCGCCCCAGCCGGCCGCTCTCCATCAGGCTCTGGTGCAGCGGCACGGTGGCCAGGCGGCGGTCGTGGAAGAAGCCTTCGTAGATGATGCGCGACACCGGGAAGTTGACATCGATGCCGGTGAGGTCCATCAGCTCGAACGGTCCCATGCGGAAGCCGCAGCAATCGCGCATCACCGCGTCGACCTGGGCCGGCGTCGCCGCGCCCTCGTGGACGATGCGCAGGCCCTCGCTGGTATAGGCGCGGCCGCCGAGGTTGACGAGGAAGCCGGGCCCGTCCTTGACCACCACTGGCACGCGGCCCATGCGCCGGCCGAGGGCGACCAGGGCCTCGACCACGGCGGGGTCGGTCTCGGGCGCGGCGATCACCTCGACCAGCTTCATCAGCGGCACCGGGTTGAAGAAGTGCAGGCCGGCGATGCGGCCGCGCTGCCGGCAGGAGCTGGCGATCGAGGCGATGCGCAGGCTTGAGGTGTTCGAGGCGATGATGGCGTCGGCGGCGACCGCCGCCTCGAGCGCGCGGAAGACGTCGTGCTTGACGGCGAGGTTCTCGGCCACCGCCTCGACCACCACCCGCGCCGGCGCCAGGTCGGCGATGCCCGCGACCACGCGCAGCCGCGCCTTGGCGCCAGCCGCGTCCGCGGCCGCCAGCCGCCCCTTCTCGACCAGCCGGTCGAGCTGCTCGCCGACCGCCGCCCGGCCGCGCTCGGCGGCGCCGGTGGCGGCGTCGAACAGCAGCACCTCGAGGCCGCCGGTGGCCGCCACCTGCGCAATGCCGCGCCCCATCGCGCCCACGCCCACCACGCCGATCACGCGCAGGGCGCCGCCCGCCTCCTGGCTCATGCCGCTAACCTCCTGTAAAGCCGCGTCAAACGGCGCTCATCCTGCCGCCGGGTCGGGCCCGGGGCAATCTTGATCCGCCGGCTCAAGACCCCCACATTAACGTTGTGTGCGGCGCCGCAAGGGCCGTGGCACGCGGGACGCCGACCAGGGTCCCGCCGGCAGGCAACCGGCACTCGCTGGCACAGGAGGAGCTGACGCCATGACCCGCCTTTCGCTGTTCAATTCGCCGCTGCTGCTCGGTTTCGACCATGTCGAGCGCCTGCTCGACCGGGTCGCCAAAACCGCGAACGAGGGCTATCCGCCCTACAACATCGAGCAGCGGGGCGAGAACGCGCTGCGCATCACGCTGGCGGTCGCGGGGTTCCGCGCCGGCGACCTCGACGTCACGCTCGAGGACGGCCAGCTGGTGATCCGCGGTCGGCAGAGCGACGACCAGGAGCGGGTCTATCTCCACCGCGGCATCGCCGCGCGCCAGTTCCAGCGCAGCTTCGTGCTGGCCGAAGGCATGGAGGTGGCTGGCGCCGAGCTCGACAACGGACTGCTGCACATCGACCTGCTGCGGCCGAAGGCCGAGCCGGCGGTGAAGCGGGTCGCCATTCGCACCTCGGGCGGGGCCGGAAGCCGGCGCGTCGATATCGCCGGCGAGCCGGAGTGAGCGGTGCCGCGTCGATGCGGGCCGCGAGTTGAGGAGTTCAGTCGATGACCAGTAACGGTACCGAGTATTTGCGTCGCATTACGCCCGAGGCGCTCGCCATGCTGGGAACGCCGGACGTTGCCTATGTCCGGCCCATCGAGACGCCGGACGGCGCCGCCTTCGGCATCTTCAGCGCCGACGGCAGCCAGATCGGCGTCGCGCCGAGCCGCGACATCGCCTTCATCGCCGCGCGTCAGAACGATCTCGAGCCGGTCAGCGTGCATTGAGGCCCGGGCGGCGCCGCCGCCCGCCACCGTCCGCGTCGAGCACGGTAAGCGAGTCAGGCGGCGTGCGAGGCCGCCGGCTCGGTCAGCAGCGCGTAGAGCGCATCGGCATTGTCGCTTCCGCGCAGCTTCTCGCAAGTGCTGCGGTCGCGGAACAGGCGCGACACGCGCGCCAGCGCCTTGAGATGGTCGGCACCCGCCGATTCCGGCGCGAGCAGCAGGAAAATCAAATCGACCGGCACGTCGTCGATCGAGTCGAAGTCGATCGGGTGTTCGAGCCGGGCGAAGAGGCCGTAAAGGCGGCCGAGCTCGGCCAGCTTGCCGTGCGGGATGGCGACGCCGTGGCCGACGCCGCCGGCGCCGAGGCGCTCGCGCTCGAGCAGCGTGTCGAATATCTTGCGCTCGTGGACGCCGGTCAGGCGTGCGGCCCGCGCGGCCAATTCCTGCAGGGCCTGTTTCTTGCTGGTCGCCTTCAGGTTGGCGATCACGCCTTCGGGACTCAGCAGCTGTGCGATTTCCATGATCGATTCCGTGACTTGCGGCGCCGTCGTCGGGCGCCTCGATTGCGACGTCTCAGGCGCCGGGAATGGCGGGCGGCGTCTTGCGTCCGCCCTGGTGGCTGCGCCGCCGGCGTTTGTCGCGCCGAAGCTGCTTGGCCAGGCGATCGAGCGCCTGATCGAAGGCCGCGTAGATCTCGGTCGCCTCGCCCTCGGATTTCACGTCGATGCCGCTGCCGACATGGACGAGGCAGTCGCAGTGGAACATGTGGGCGGTGCGGCTGAACACGGCATGAGCCTCGATCGCGGCGTCGAAATACTTGCCGACCGCGGCGTCGAGCCGTTCGCTCGCATGGCGCTGTAGCGCCTCGCCCAAGTCGAGTTGCTTGCCTGAGACCACGATCTTCATAAGAGGGAAAATCCGGATCGCTGGTGCAATGGTAAACCGTTGCTCGTTGCGACCGCCCGCGCGGAAGCCGGGACCATAGAGAAGGCCCCCGGCGCTGTCAACGGCCGCAGGATATGCGAAGCGGTGCCGGCTTCTGGCGGCAAGCCATTCAGGCGGTTAGCCTTTTCAGCCGCCGCCGCTCGACCGACGAGGGGATGCGCAGAGCCTCGCGGTACTTCGCTACCGTGCGCCGCGCGATGTCGATGCCGTCGGCAAGCAGGACCTCGACCAGGCGGTCGTCGGAGAGGACTTCGTCGGGCTTCTCCTGGCCGATCAGCTCGCGGATGCGTTGGCGGACGGCCTCGGCGGAATGCGCGGCGCCGCCGTCGGCGGCGGCGATGGCCGCGGTGAAGAAGTACTTGAGCTCGAAGATGCCGCGCGGCGTCGCCATGTACTTGTTGGTGGTGACCCGGCTGACCGTGCTCTCGTGCATGCCGATGGCCTCGGCGATGGCGCGCAGGTTGAGCGGGCGGAGACGGTGGACGCCGTGCGTCAGGAACGCGTCCTGCTGGCGGACGATCTCGCTCGCCACCTTGAGGATGGTGTTGGCGCGCTGGTCGAGCGACTTGACCAGCCAGTTGGCGGAGTTGAGGCACTCGCTCAAGTAACTCCTCTCGGCCTTGCTGCGCGCGCCGCCGCTGACCCGCGCGTAGTAGCGGGTGTTGACCAGGACGCGCGGCAGGGTGTCGCTGTTGAGCTCGACCAGCCAGCCGCCGTCGCTGCTCCGGCGCACGAGCACGTCGGGCACCAGCGTCTGCGCGACCTCGTGGTCGAAGGCGAGACCCGGCTTGGGATTGAGCGCGCGCAGCTCGCGCGCCATCTCGGTGATGTCCTCGGCATCGACCCCGCACAGCTTCATCAGGGCGGCCATGTCGCGGCGCGCCAGCAGGTCGAGGTTGTCGAGCAGCGTCTGCATCGCCGGATCGAGGCGGTCGCGCTCCTTGAGCTGCAACGCGAGGCATTCGGCGAGGCTGCGCGCGAAGACGCCGGCCGGATCGAACTGCTGCAGCCGGCGCAGCACGGCCTCGACCTGCGCCGGCGGGCAGCCGAGCCGCGCGGCGATGTCGTCCACCGGCTCGGTCAGGTAGCCGGCCTCGTCGAGCAGGTCGATCAGCTGCATCCCGATCAGCCGGTCGGCCGGCGCGAACGGCTCGAGCTGGAACTGCGCCTGCAGGTGCTCGCGCAAGGTGATCTCGCCGGTCAGGGTTTGCTCGAGGCTGCGCTCGTCGTCGTCGAAGCCGGCCGAGCCGCCGCGGCCGGCGATGTAATTGGACGGCCCATAGGGCGCGTCGCCGGGCGCGTCGGCGGCGCTGTCGTTGGTGAAAGTGTTGTCGTATTCGGCGTCCATCGCCTCGGCGGCGACGTTATGCGCAGCGTCCGGGTCGCCGGCGAGCGCGGTCAGGTCGGTTTCGGCGGCCGCGGCGGCGGGCGCCGTCGCGGCGTCGCCGCCTTCGGTCTCGGTCGCCTCGAGCAGCGGATTGCGCTCCAGCTCCTGCTCGACGAAGGCCACCAGCTCGACGTTCGACAGCTGCAGCAGCTTGATCGCCTGCTGCAGCTGCGGCGTCATCACCAGCGCCTGGCTTTGCCGCAGCTCGAGCTTGGGGGCGATGGCCATGGCGCCGGCGTTCGGGCTAGAGGCTGAAGCGCTCGCCGAGATAGACCCGGCGCACGTCCTCGTGCGCCACGATCTCGTCGGGAGCGCCCTCCATCAGCACGCGGCCTTCGTGCATGATGTAGGCGCGGTCGATCAGATCGAGCGTCTCGCGCACATTGTGGTCGGTGATCAGCACGCCGATGCCGCGATCCTTGAGATGGAAGACGAGCTCGCGGATCTCGCCGACGGCGATCGGATCGATGCCCGCAAGGGGCTCGTCGAGCAGCATGAACGACGGCTGCGAAGCCAGCGCGCGGGCGATCTCGACCCGGCGGCGCTCGCCGCCCGACAGCGCCAGCGCCGGCGTGCGGCGCAGGTGCGAGATCGAGAATTCGGCGAGCAGGTCGTCGAGCATCGCCTCGCGCCGGTCCCGGGTCGGCTCGCTGAGCTCGAGCACGGCGCGGACGTTCTCCTCGACGGTGAGGCCGCGAAAGATCGACGCCTCCTGCGGCAGGTAGCCGAGGCCGAGCCGCGCCCGGCGGTACATCGGCAGGTCGGTGATGTCGTAATCGTCGAGCGCGATGGTGCCGTAATCGGCGCGGATCAGGCCGGTGATGATGTAGAAGCAGGTGGTCTTGCCGGCGCCGTTCGGGCCGAGCAGGCCGACCGCCTCGCCGCGCTGCACGCGCAGCGAGACGTCACGCACGACGGGGCGCTTGTTGAAGCGCTTGCCCAGGTTGTGCGCCACCAGGCCCGCGTTGCTGGCAACGAGGCGGGGCCCGGGGTCGCTGGCATGAATTTCGCTTGTCACCATCCCGTTATCCCCGGCTAGCCTTAACAAAGGGTAAGCACGGCGCGGTCAGCGCTTTTCGCCCGACTGGCTGGGCACGAACAGACCGCGCACGCGGCCGCCCGGCGCGGTCTCCATCGTGCTGCGCCCGGTATCGAGGTTCATCGTCGCGCGGTTGCCGCGCAAAATATTCTTGCCGCTGGTCAGCACCACCTGGCCCTCGAGGACGATGACGCGTCGCTCGACATCGTAGGTGCCCCTGTCGCCCTTGCCGGTCTCCTCGGGCGAGGAGACGAAGACGTTGCCGACGGCGTCGATGCGGCGGATCTGCGACGACGGCTCGCCGCCCTGGGCGCGGCTGCCGTCGCCGCCCTCGCGGTAATGGACCCTGAGCTGATCGGCCTTGAGCCGGATGTCGCCCTGCACCGCGTCGACATTGCCGGAAAAGATGGCGACCTGCTTGTCCTGCTGCACCTCGAGGCTGTCGGCGGTGATCTCGATCTGCTGGCTGGTGTCGTGCCTCTTGCCGAGCGCGACCTGGGCGTCGGCGGCGCCGGCGCCGGCAGCCAACAGGGCGGCGAGCAGCAGCGTGCGGAGCCGGCGCATCGCGCTCATCCCTGCGCGTCGGGAAAGAGCGTGGTGTGCACGCCCTCGATGAAGCGGATGCGCGCCCCCTTGTCGAAGACGCGCAGGCCGTTGGCGCGCAGCAGGCCGAGCGGCCCCTGGCCCCAGACCCGCTCGTCGCTGGCGACGCTGCCCGCGGCGAGGTCGATCTCGGCGGTGAGCGCGTGGAACTCGTAGCCGCGGTCGGAGAAGATGTTGACGTTGCCCTGCAGCGTCAGCCGCTGCGCGTCCTGTTCGTAGAGGCCCGAATCCGCGCTCATGCTGAGCCAGCTGCCGTCCTCGAGCGTCATGTCGGCGGTGAGCTTGTCGAGCGCGATCAGCTTGGCATTGCGCGGGTCCTGGGTCGCGGTTTCCGCGGTGATGCTGAAGGGCTGGTTGCGCGAATCGGTGCCGCGGTAGCGCGCATTCGACATGGTCAGCGCCTCCTGCGCCACGTTCAGCTGCGAGAAAAGCAGCCGGAAGCCCTCCTGGCGGCGGCCGAACTGCGGCCAGATCGCCACCAGCACCACCACCGCCAGGGCGAGGAGCGGCAGCGCCACGCGCATCGCGCCGACGAAGCGGCTGCGGCGGGCCCGCGCGCTGTCGATCACCCGGCCGACGCGCGGCTGCCAGCGCGCGCGCGCCGGGCCGCCGCCGCCGAAACCTCTCGCCTGGTCGACCACGGCGTTCACGCGACTCCGGCGCGCAGGCAGTCGTGGATGTGCAGGATGCCCACCGGGCGGCCTTGCTCGACGACGAACAGCGAGGTGATCTTGGCGCCGTTCATCAGGCCGAGCGCCTCGGCCGCCAGTGCCTGCGGACGGATCGTCTTGGGCGACGGCGTCATCACCGCCTCGACCGTCCGATTGAGCAGGTCGTCGTCCATGTGCCGGCGCAGATCGCCGTCGGTGACGATGCCGACGAGACGGCCCGCCCCGTCGACCACCCCGACGCAGCCGTAGCTCTTGGCGGTGATGGTCAGCAGCGCCTCGCGCATGGCGGTGCCGACCGGCGCCAGCGGCAGGTTGTCGCCGACATGCATGATCTGGCCGACCTTGATCAGTCGCTTGCCGAGCTTGCCGCCCGGGTGCAGGGCCTTGAAGTCGTCGGGACCGAAGCCGCGCCGCTCGAGCAGCGCGACCGCCAAGGCGTCGCCCAGCGCCAGCATCACCGTGCTCGAGGTGGTCGGCGCCAGGCCGAGCGGGCAGGCTTCCGGCGCCGCCGGCAGGCGCAGGGTCACGTCGGCCGCCTGGCCGAGCGATGAGGTTTCGCGGCCGACGACCGCGATCAGCGGGATCTTCCAGCGCCGGGCATGCGGGACCAGGTCCGAGAGCTCCGGGGTCTCGCCGGAATTCGACAGGCAGATCACGGCGTCGCCGGCGACGATCATGCCGAGGTCGCCGTGGCTGGCCTCGGCGGGGTGGACGAACACCGCCGGCGTGCCGGTCGAGGCGAGCGTCGAGGCAATCTTGCGGGCGACATGGCCACTCTTGCCCATGCCCGAGACGATCACCCGGCCGGAAATGCCGGCGAGCAGGTCGACGGCGCGCGCGAAGCTGTCGTCGAGGCTTTGCGCCAGCAAGGCGAGCCCGTCGGCCTCGAGCGTCAGGACCCGCCGGGCGACGGCCAGATCGGCGGCCGCCGGCCTTGGTTCGGCCGCCGGCGCGGTCCCGCCTGAGGCGGCATCGGCGCGGGCGCTGGGCGAAGCTGTCATGCGCGGCGGAGTTCCGTGACGGGACGCGCGGCCCGGCCGGCGGCGCGCCTTTCTAACAAGAATCGTGCCAAAGTGTGGGGAAATCGCGTGGCAAAAGCAAACCGCACGCTCTCGGGGCCCGTTTCGGGGTCAGTGCTGGAAGATGTCGAACTCGTCCCAGCCGGCCAAATCGAGTGCGGCGCGGGCCGGCAGGAAGGCGAAGCAGGCGGCGGCGAGCTCGCGCCGCCCCTCGCGCTCGAGCATGCCGTCGAGCTCGGCCGCCAGCCGGTGCAGGTAGAGGACGTCGCTCGCGGCGTATTTCAGCTGGGCCTCGGTCAAGGTCGGGGCGCCCCAGTCCGAGGACTGCTCCTGCTTGGAGAGCTCGACGCCGAGCAGCTCGCGGCAGAGGTCCTTGAGGCTGTGGCGGTCGGTGAAGGTGCGGGCCAGGCGCGAGGCGATCTTGGTGCAATAGACCGGGGTGCAGTCGACCCCCAGGTGGTGGCGCAGGACGGCAAGGTCGAAGCGCGCGAAATGGAAGAGCTTGGTGACCGCCGGGTCGGTCAGCAGCCGTTTGAGGTTGGGCGCCGCATATTCGCCCGCCGCGAGCTGCACCAGATGGCAATGGCCGTCGCCGGCGGAGAGCTGAACCAGGCAGAGCCGGTCGCGGTGCGGCTTGAGGCCCATGGTCTCGGTGTCGACGGCGACGACGTCGCCGAAACTCAGCTCGGCCGGCAGGTCGCCGCGATGCAGGGTGATCTTCATGCGACCGCCTCCTCGCCATCCGGCGCACCGGCAGCCGGAATCGGCGGGCAGTTGGCGCAACGGCGGCCAAGCGAGAGTGGTGCCCAGGAGAAGACTCGAACTTCCACGACCGTTAGGTCACTAGCACCTGAAGCTAGCGCGTCTGCCAATTCCGCCACCTGGGCGCCGTGAAGGCGCGATTCGTTACCGCCGGAGCCGGGGGAAGTCAAGGTTAAGGTCGGTCACGATCGGCGCGCCGGCAAGATGCAGCGGGCCGGCCCGCCGCTGGCGGGGAAACAAGAAACGGCTATAGTCGCGCCGGCACGATTCAACGCCGGTTGCGTCGGACGGGAGATTGAGATGCGCGGTCTGGTCACGATCTTCGGCGGCTCGGGTTTCATCGGTCGCTATCTCGTGCAGCGCCTGGCCGAGCGCGGCGCGCGCATCCGGGTCGCGGTGCGCCGTCCCGACGATGGGCTTTTCCTCAAGACCATGGGCGAGGTCGGCCAGATCGACCTGATGCAGGCCAATCTGCGCGATGCCGAATCGGTGGCCCGGGCGGTGGCAGGGGCCGACGCGGTCGTCAACCTGGTCGGCATCCTCTATCAGAGCGGGGCGCAACGCTTTGCCGACCTTCATGTCCGCGGCGCCGGCCAGGCGGCGGCGGCGGCGGCCAAGGCCGGCGTCAAGCGCTTCGTCCAGGTCTCCGCCATCGGGGCCGATCCGGCGTCGGCGGCGGAATACGGCCGCACCAAGGCGGCGGGCGAGGCGGCGGTGCGCGCAGCCTTCCCCGGGGCCACCGTGGTCCGCCCCTCGATCGTGTTCGGCCCCGAGGACGATTTCATCAACCGCTTCGCGGCGATGGCGCGGTTGCTGCCGGCCCTGCCGCTGATCGGCGGCGGAAAGACCCGCTTCCAGCCGGTCTATGTCGGCGACGTCGCCGACGCCATCGCCCGCGTCCTTGACGACCCCGCCACCGCGGGAAGGACCTACGAGCTCGGCGGCCCCACCGTCTACACCTTCAAGGAGCTGATGGCGCTGATTTTGCGCGAGACGGGACGGCGCCGGCTGCTGCTGCCCGTTCCTTATCCTCTCGCGATGTTGCAGGCCGCGATCCTCGAGTACCTGCCGGTGCCGCCGCTTACGCGCGACCAGGTCCGCATGCTTCGCCACGACAACGTCGTTGCCGCCGGCGCCGCCGGGTTGGCCGAGCTTGGCATCGTTGCGAAGCCGGTCGAGGGCATGGTGGAGAGCTATCTCTTCCGTTTTCGCCGCGCCGGCCGCCGCGCCCCTGTCTGATCTGATGACGGGCCTGGACAAGCGGCCCATGTGTGGCCGGGCCGTCTCCCCCAAGCGCCGCCAAATATAGTACCAAAACGGTACTATCGCGGTTATCCCCTTGATTGTTCCCTGCACCAGATAGCCGGACAGAGGTATGGTTCCAGAAAAAAGGACAATCGAGCTGACCTTTATCGTATATTTCCCTCGTCAGGTCGGCTATCATGCCGTATAGGGGCGGTTGGAAGGGCAGACGACGAACCCGGACCGCGGAAGGGAGGAGCTCGGATGGCCGAGCGCATGCTCAAGTTTCTGAAAATCGCGCAGGCCATGCCCGACAAGCGCACGGTCGAGGACCGGCGCCGCGATTTCGACGAGATCTATCGCGGCTTTGACGGCGCCAAGGCGGCCGAGCAGGCCTCGCGCTGCTCGCAATGCGGGGTGCCCTTCTGCCAGATCCATTGCCCGGTCCACAACAACATCCCGGACTGGCTCAAACTGACCGCCGAGGGCCGCCTCGAGGAAGCCTACGAGATCAGCCAGGCGACCAACAACTTCCCCGAGATTTGCGGTCGCATCTGCCCGCAGGACCGGCTGTGCGAGGGCAACTGCGTCATCGAGCAGGCCG
>CAYTWJ010000083.1:0-10630 GCA_964442055.1 uncultured Rhodospirillaceae bacterium
CCATGAAATGGCCGCGCCGAGCACCAGCAAGGCCCCTTTCGGGGCCGCACCGATGGCGCCGATGTCGTCGGCGATGAGCAGCGCCATCCCCGCGAAGCCGAGCGCCAAGCCGGCGAGGCGGCGCGGCGCCAGCCGCTCGCCGAGCACCGGGCCGGCCAGGACGGTCGCCCAGAGCGGCATGGTGTAGCCGAGGATCACCGCCCGGCCGGCCGCCATCTCGGCGAGTCCCGATACCACGAGGACGTTCCAGCCGGTGATATTGAACAGCGAGATGGCGATGAGGGGCCGCCAACGTCGCCGCGGCACGCGCACCGGCTGGCGCGCCGCGAACGCAATGGCAAGCAGCCCGACAGCGCCCGAGGCGGTGCACAGCCCACGGAAGGTCCAGACCGGCACCTCGGTGATCGCCACCTTGAGCACCGGCCAGTTGAAACCCCAGGCGAGCGTCAGCAGCACCAGCAGGGCAATCACGCCCGGCGGCAACGATCGGTCGGTATGGCGGGGCACGGCAATGGGGACGATGGCGGCGGCTTGCGGGTCGCCGCTCATTAGCACAGGCCGGGATTGCGGCGAACCGCGACCGCCGCAGGACAGGTTTACGCCCGGCGCGGGGCCGTGTAAGGAGCGGGGATGGAGTTGCCGTTCCGCAACGGAATCCGGCTGCCGCGCGGCCGCCGCCAGCGCATCGCGCTCGGCGTCGTGCTCATCGCCGGCGGCTTGCTCGGCTTCCTGCCGATCCTCGGCTTCTGGATGATTCCGCTCGGCTTCGCCGTCCTGTCGGTCGATCTGCCGTGGATGCGCCGCCGCCGCCGCCGCCTCGTCGTCTGGTGGGGCCGCCGCTGGCCGCAGGTGGTGGCGCGCTGGCGGGCCCGCCGCGGGCGGCTCGCCGCCTGGTGGGCACGGCAGCGCAATCGCCGGGCCTGAGCGCGGCCGGCGGTGGCGTCACCGCCTGCCGCTCAGTTCTCGACGCGGGCCGGCGGCAGATGGACGGTCACGGTCGTGCCGGCGCCCGGCGTACTGTCGATGCTGAGCCAGCCGCCGTGCATCTCGGTATATGACTTGACCAGCGGCAGGCCGAGACCGGTGCCCTCGTAGCGGCGGGCCAGCTTGTTGTCGACCTGGGCGAAAGGCTTGAGGGCCACGCCGATGTCCTCGGGCCGCATGCCGATGCCGGTGTCGGCGACATAGGCCGCCACGCCGCCGTCAGGGTCGCGCCGCGCGCCGACGCGCACGGCGCCGCCAGGTTCGGTGAACTTGACGGCGTTGGACAGCAGGTTGACCAGGATCTGTTTGAGCACGCGGCGGTCGGCGCGCACCCCCGGCAGGCCGGCTTCGACCTCGACGGCGATATCGAGCCGGCCGGCTTCGGCGCGGGGACCGATCATGGCGACGCAGCTTTCGATCAGCGCCGCAAGGTCGACGCGCGATTCGTTCAGCTCCATGCGGCCCGCCTCGATGCGCGCGATGTCGAGGACATCGTTGACGATGTTGAGCAGGTGATTGCCCGAGCGGTTGATATCGCGGCTGTATTCGACGTAGCGCTCGCTGCCGAGCGGCCCGACCATCTGCGACTGCATGATCTCGCTGAAGCCGATGATGGCGTTGAGCGGGGTGCGCAACTCGTGGCTCATCATGGCGAGGAAATCCGACTTGGCGCGGTTCGCCAGTTCCGCCTCCTCCTTGGCGGCGACGAGGTCGCGCGCGGCGCGGAGCGCGCGAATGCCATGGCCCAGGCTGTCCGCCAGGCGCATCAGCAGTTCCTGCTCCGCTGCGTCGAAAGCGTCCGGCTCGCCCGAGTAGACGCAGATCGCGCCGATCGCGCGGCCTCCGGCACTCACCGGCAGCGCGATCGAGGAGCCGAAGCCCATTCGCCGCGCCGCCTTGCGCCATGGCGCCATGTCGGCGCTATCCTGCAAGTATCGGATCGCCACCGGGCGGCCGCTGCGGATCGCCGTGCCCGTGGCGCCGCGCCCGCGCTCGTCGTTCTCGCTCCAGCTTGCGCGTACGGCATCGACGTAGCCGTCATCTCGGCCGGCGCGCCCGACCGGGGTCACCGACTTTCGCGCGTCGTCCTCGGCGCGGCCGATCCAGGCCAGGGAATAACCGCCGGTCTCGACGAAAATGCGGCAGATCTCCTGGAGCAGCTCGGATTCGCTTGCGGCCCGGACGACCGCCTCGACGCCGGCGCTCAGCACCTGGAGGTTCCGGTTCAGGCGCCGCAGCGAGCGCGCGGCCTCGATGCGCGGCGTGATGTCGCGGGCAACGATCAGCGCGACTTCCTCGTCCTGCCAGGCCAGCGGCTCGGCGGAAATCGAGACATGTCGGACGGCCCCGGAGCGGTGGCGGATGCTGGTCTCGGCGTCGCGCACCTTCTCGCCGGCACGCAGCTGCCTGACCAGCTCCGGGCGGAAAGCCGGATCGACCCAGATGCCGAGCTCGCCCGAGGTCTTGCCGACGATCTCGTCGGGCCGGTAGCCGTAAAGATCGAGGAAGCTGTCGCTCGCGGCGATGTAGCGGCCCGTTTCGAGATTGGTCAGCGTGATCACGTCGGGGCTGACGGCGAACACTTTGCCGAAGAGCATCTGCGAGGCCCGCAGCGCCGCTTCGGCGAGCTTGCGCTCGGTGACGTCGTAGAATCCCGAGAGCACGCATTGGGTACCGTCGAACTCGATCGGCGTTGCCGACAGAAGCACCCAGCGAAGCCGGCCATCGGGCAGCCGTGCCTGGAACTCGAAATCGCGGATCGACCCATACTCGCGCATCCGCGCGGCGGCGCGGCCGCGGTCGGCCGGATCGGCGAAGAAATCGGGCGCCTTGCTGCGCAGCAGGTCGGCCCGGGTGACGCCGATCACGGCTTCGACGCTGTCATTGGCGAACAGGATGCGTCCATCATCGACGCGGCTGATGACAAGGCCGAAAGGCGTGGACTGGGCGATGGCCCGGAAGTTGCGCTCGCTTTCCTCCAGTGCCTGTTCGGCCTGGCGCTGCTCGCTGATGTCGAGAAGGACGCCATCCCAGATCACGCTGCCGTCCGGCTCGCGTCGCGGCCGCGACTGGCCGCGCACCCATTTCGTCGTGCCGCAAGCCGCCGTGATGCGGAACTCGTGGCTCCATTGCGTCAGCTCCGCGGCCGAACGCTCCAGCGAGGCCATGAAGGCTTCGCGGTCTTCGGCATGAATGGTGGCGAGGAAGGCCGCCGGGTCGGCGGTGATGGTTTCCGGCGCCATCCCATAGATGGCGCGCACGCCGTCGCTGACATAGGGATAGCGGATTCGGCCGTCCGGCGTCCGCACGCGTCGATAGACGATGCCGGGAATGTTGTCCGAGATCGTGCGCAGCAATGCCTGGCTTTCGCGCAGCTCCGCCTCGCGGCGCTTGTTCGCCGAGATGTCGCGCAGCAGGACGGTGAACAGCGCCTCGGCGCCCTGGCCCGTCTTGGAAATCGAGGCTTCGGCGGGAAATTCGCGGCCATCCTTGTGCAGGCCGCGGACCTCCGGCCGTCCGCCCATCAGTCGCCGGGTCTCGGGCGACTTGGCGAAGGCGGCGATCATGTCAGCGTGACGGGCACGGGACGCGGACGGTAGCAGCGCGTCGAGCGGCTTGCCCAGCACCTCGGCGGCGGAATAGCCGAAGGTTTGCTCGGCGGCGCGATTGAAAACCACGATCCGCTGCTGCGAATCGACGGAGACGATCGCCTCGGCGGCGGTTTCGAGCAGATCAGCGATGCGCCGCTGCACGGCAAACTCGCGCTCCTCGGCCTGGATCCGCTTGAGCAGCGACCCGAGCTGGCCACCGAGCGCGACCAGCAGATCGACGATCAGCGGATCGTGCGATCGTTCCCGCGAGGAGGCCAGGACGAGAACGGCCACCACCGTGTCGCCGGCAAGCAGCGGCACCCCCGTCATCGATCGCAGGCCTTCGGCCAGCGCCGCCTCGCCGCGCACAAACCGCCTGCCGCCGGTCAAGCCGTGCGGGCCGATCAGCTCGGCGCGGCGCGATTGCCAGACCCGGCCGGGCAATCCCTCGCCAACAGCGAAGCTCCGGCCGCGCCCTTGGTCCTCGAGGCCCGCGAACCGCCGCCCCGGCGCATTCCAGCACGGGCCCAGAACAAGCGCCGTGCCGTCGGCCCGCGGCATCCAGGCCTCGCCGTATTCCCAGCCGCCATGGCGGCCGACGGTGCGCATGATGATCAGCAGCGCCTCGTGAAGCGACGACGCTTCGACGATGCGCCGCGACAGCAACTCGAAAAGTCGCAGGCGGCGCAACTCCTGGCGTTGCCGGGTGAGCACGGTCAGAATGAGGGCGTGTCGATGCCCCGGCAGGGGCAGCTCGCAGGCCTCGATCACCTCGCCGTCGTCGCGGGTGAACACGCGGCAGCGCATGCCCGGCCGGCCAGCCTTCGTCGTCGGCTGCTCCGCGCTGCGGCCCAGGCGGCCGATTACGTCGTCGTAGCTCGGAGTCCCCTCCGCCGGGTCGGCGAGGCGGAGGATTTGGCGGGCGCCCTCGTCGTAGCCGGCCAGGCGCGCTTTCCTGTCGAAGATGACCAGGCCCGAGGCGCCGTGCCGGCTCGCTGCGGGGCGATCGCCGGTCTCGGCCACGCCGCGAGCGCGCTTGGCGCCGGATCGCCGGGCAGGGTCAACGCGGCGAGATGGCTTGGGCCTCGCCGCGGGTCTCCGCGATTTATCCTCAAAGGACAATGGGTATCCCCTTGGGAATATTCTCGTCCCAGTTATCGGCATTTAAGGCATATTTTGCGTTAAGTTCAAGTAAACGCAGGAGTTATTGGCTGAGATCGTCTGCACTCGACACGAGCACGACTATTGCTGTAGGCATAGCTTTGCCTTTGCGCGCAGGGCGCCCCGCTCGGCGGGCGTTTTCGATCACGGAAAGCGGCGAGCGGCGCGTGCGGACGCCTCATAGGCCGTGCGCGACCCCTTGGGATCACAAGGCCGTCGCGGCGACGAACATCATCCCGCTGGCGACACGGGCAAGGCGCGCCCAATGGGGGGAGCCTGGATAGCGGGCGGCGCTGCGCCAGACTCCGATGAGCCAGAGCAGGTTGTAGGGCAGGGGGGCGAGGAAGGCCGTGACTGTCAGCGCCGCCGGCGCGTCAGCGGCCGCAAGCGCCAGCGCGGCGATGGTCGCCGCCAGGTTGACCGCGAGGCCGCCAAGCACCGCCCAGTCCCAGAAGACCGTCGTTAGCGGCAATTCGCCTCGCCACACGGCGCCAAGGCGCCGACCGGCGCGACCAAACGGGATAGCGATGTCCATCGATCCGCGACAACCAAACCAGGGCGCCTTCCCCTGCCGCCACCAACGGCGGAAGGAGGCGCCGACAAGTCGCAGATTAGCCGGGTCCGGCGATCGTCTCAAAGTCGAGGTGACGGGCGGAATTGTCGAAGACCTGGGCGTTGCGGCGGAAGTCGCGGCAACCGGCTCCGGTTGCCCCAATGTGCCCCCGGTCGCCGTCAGTCGCCGCTGACCTGCAAATTCGTCTCGGCAGTCTTGCCGGCGGCCACGCGCAATTGCGCCTCGCGATAGGCGATGAAGGTGGCGGAAAGGAATATGATGGCACCGCCGATCCAGGTCCAGATGGTCGGCACCTCGCCGAAGACCAAATAGCCGAGCACGGCCATCCAGATCAGGCGGGTGAAGTCGAACGGCGTCAGGGCCGACGAATCGGCCTCCTTGAGGGCTTGCGTCATGGTCATCTGGGCGGCGGTGCCGAACAGGCCGATGAAGGCCAGCCAGCCGAGCTCCGCGACCGTCGGCACGCGCCAGACGAACAGCGCGGCGATCAGGGTCAGCGGGGTCAGGAACAGCCCCATATAGAGGGTGATGGTGACGCTCGATTCGGTGCGCGACAGCACCTTGATGTCGATCGCCGCGAGCGACCACAGCACCGTCGAGGCGAGGATCAGCAGCGAGCCGATCTCCACCTGGCCGACGCCGGGTCGCAGGATGATCAGCATGCCGGCAAAGCCGGCGGCGATGGCCAGCCAGCGGCGTGCCCGCACCCGCTCGCCGAGCAGCAGAGCCGCGCCGATGGTGACGAAAAGCGGCGTCGTGAAGGTGAGCGCCGCCGCCTGGGCCAGCGGCGTCAGGCTGAGGCCGGTGAAGAAAACCAGCATCGAGGCCGCGTTCAGCCCGCCGCGTAGCGCGTGCAACCCGAGCTTGCCGGTCCGCAGCGGCGCCAGACCGTAGCGGGCGAACCAGGGCGCGAGCACGAACAAGCCAAACAGGTTGCGGAAAAAGGCGATCTCGAAGGGGTGCAGCCCCTGGTCGGCCACCAGGCGCACCGCCGCCTGCATCATCGCCACGCAGCAGGCGGAGAGGAGGATGAGCACGACAGCGCGAGGGTGGCCGGAAACGCCGGCGAGCAGGCGGCGAAACAAGAATGGGGAACCCCGAGACGGCCGGGCGGCGCGATCCGCCGGCCGATTCGACTATAGCGGCGACGGGGCCCCTGCCAAGCACGCCGTGCGCAAGGCGGCCATGCCTCTGTTAGCATGGCCGCCGGAGAAGGCGATGGATCCGAAACGGGAACTGGCGCTGCTCAGGGCGCGACCCGGTCGCGAGCGGGCCGCCTTGCTCAAGGAGCCGCCGCGCCGGCCGAGCCGGCGCCAGGCCGAGGCGCTTGCCCGGATCGCCGCCGCCGGCGGCAGTCTGGATGCCGAGGAAATCCACTTTCGCACCGGGCTGGCGCTGACCGCCCGCCGCTGGGCGCGCCTCGAGCGCGTCGGCCAGCACCTGGTTTTCCGGCTGACCGAGGCGGGGAAGGATGTCCTGCGAGTAGCCCGGGACTGACCGGCGGCACGACGACCGGCGTGCGGTCGCCGAAACAATTGAAACACGAAATGGCTGCCGGCGACATCGTCGGGAAACAGAGCGGTCCTATCGTCATCCGCGGTTCGATCGGGTCGTGGTGGCGGCCGGCAGCACCCGGCACCCCCTCTCCGCAGCCACGCGCCTTGCCCCCGCCCGGCCCGATCCGACCGCGCGACCGCCCGATGGGCGCGTCGCCCCCTCTCCGAAACCGGAACCTGGCGCCCCGTCGACGACGGGGCGCCCCTTTTTCAGGGTTGACCGCTTTCGCCGCTCGTTGCCGGCGGCGGCGTCAGAGGCTCGAACCCGGCGAGGAAGTCCTTGTGCAGAGCCTCCGGAATGCCGGCCTTGTAGCACAGCCGGCGCGCGGCGAAGGCGCCGCCCGACATCAGCTTGCGCGCGCTGTCCGGCAGAATCTGGGCGCGCAAGGCAAGCCCGATCTCGACGAAATCGTAGTGGCCCTGGCGCAGCGCGCGCAGCACGACGAAGGGACTGAGCTCGCCGCGCTTGTGCATGTCCTGGAGCATTTCCGCGAGCGCGCGGCGGGGCTGCGCCTCGGCGACCTTCAGCACCGCGGCGGTTCGCGCCTGGGCCACCAGCGGCTCGGTGTAATCGGGGAGCTGGTAGCGCTCGGCGAGCTTGCGGCTGGCCGCCTCGGAAACCCGGCCAATCAGCCGCGCGGCAATCCGGGCCGGCAGGGCGGGCCGATCGGCCAGCTTCTCGAGTACCCACGGCTGGCCGTGCTCGAAGCGGAAGATCACCGCCGACAGTGCCGCATCGCCGAGCTGCGCGGAAGGGTTGGCGAGCAAGCTTTCGATCGTCCGCGCCGCGCCGATTTCGGCGAGGGTGTGGCTGACGCTCTCTGGCAGGTCGCGCCGGCGGGCGATCGCCGCTTGCGCGCCCTCCAGCACCGTCAGAGCCAGCTGCTGCAAATCGGCCTCGGAGAAGACCTCGGTCACTTCGAGGAACGGCGCGGCGACGGCCTCCACGTCGTGGGCAAGGCGCAACGCGACGTCGCGAGGCAGATAGCGACACTGCCGGACGCTGACCGCCAGCGCGACACGCACCGCCTCGATCGCATCTTCGGCCAGCACCCGCGCCAGCTCCTCGGCGGCGCGACGTTCGTGCTCGGCCCGGGCGCTTTCGAGCCGTGCCCCGACATCAGCGGCAACAAGGCGACGGGCATCGTCGCTCTTGTCGCGCAGCATCCCGAGAACTTGCTGGCGCATGTTCCACGGCCGGCGCTCGCACGCCAACCGCCCCCTTTCTGGTTGTCGCCGGAATTCTTCGGCCAGCAAAGAGGTTAGGCCGCAAAGGTAAATGCGACCTTAACTCCTTCGGTTAACTATCTGGATTTCAGCGCAAATTATCCCTTTCGGTCATGGCAGGCCAATTCGCTTTGTCATACCCGACTGTCGGACGTAGTAGTTTGAAAGACGGACCAAAGGGGCGGGGAACACGGCATGTTCGGAAGGATGGCGGCTCTTTGCGTCGCGCTGGCGCTCGCGGCGTGCACGACACAGAACATCGACCTCCAGCACGTCGCCGAGCCCGCCGCGGATGGCACAAAAGTCGCGGTCGGCAAAGTCGCGGTCAGCGAGATCGGGGCGGCAAAGCCCGAGCTCGAGCGGCTCGTGCCTTATTTCCGCAACGCACTGGTGCAGCAACTGCGCACCGAAAGCGGCATTGCCGAGGTGCAAGACGGTGCGGCGACACCGACCCCGGAAGGCGTGGTGCTGAGCGGCAACGCTTCAACGCCGAGGAAAGCTACGCCGGGGGCGTGGGCATCGGCGGCGTCGGGATGATCGGGATCGAAGAGTTCGCGCAGAAATTCGGCCGCTCGACGGGCCAGACGGTCGGACGGTGGGGGCGCGGGGAGGCCATCAAGTAGGCTGCCCCGCGCCCGGGCCCACGCAACGCCGGGTCGGCGCGGCCGGTGAAGTTGCTGGTGGTGCGTCCCAACGGATCGGTTACGATCCGGCAATGTCGAACGACCAGCGAGCGCCAGAGAAACCGCGATGAACGACCGGCCGCCGGAACACCGCGACGACCATCACCAGCACGACCACGGCGGGGGCTCGACACTCGATGAGCTGACCCTGCGGGTCAAGGCGCTGGAATCGCTGCTGGTCGACAAGGGGCTGGTCGACCCGGCGACCCTCGACTACGTGATCGACCTCTACGAGACCAAGGTGGGGCCGCGCAACGGCGCCCGCGTGGTCGCCCGCGCCTGGATCGATCCCGCCTACAAGGCCCGGCTGCTCGCTGACGCCACCAGCGCCATCGCCGAGCTCGGCTATACGGGGCGGCAGGGCGAGCACATGATGGTGGTCGAGAACACGCCGCGGGTCCACAACATGGTCGTCTGCACGATCTGTTCCTGCTATCCGTGGGAGGTGCTGGGCCTGCCGCCGGTCTGGTACAAGTCGGCGCCCTACCGCTCGCGCGCGGTGATCGATCCGCGCGGCGTGCTGCGCGAGTTCGGTGTCGTCCTCGGCGAGGACGTCGAGATCCGGGTCTGGGATTCCACCTCGGAGATGCGCTACCTCGTGCTGCCCGAGCGCCCCGCCGGCACCGAGAACTTGAGCGAGGACGGGCTCGCGGCCCTGGTCAGCCGCGATGCGATGATCGGCGTGGCCAGGGTTGCGCCACTTCCCGGAGGCGGGCGATGAACGGAGCGCATGACCTCGGCGGCATGCACGGCTTCGGCCCGGTGGCGGCGGAAGCGAGCGAGCCGGTGTTTCATCATCCGTGGGAACGCCGCGCCTTCGCGCTCACCTTGGCCGCCGGGGCGCTGGGGCGCTGGAACCTCGACATGTCGCGCCATGCCCGCGAGCTGATGGAACCTGGGCATTACCTGACCTCGAGCTACTACGAGCACTGGCTGTTCGGGCTCGAGCGCCTGCTGGTCGAGAAGGGCCTGGTCTCTGCCGAGGAACTGGCGAGCGGGCGCGGCGCCGGGCCGGCGAATGTCAGCGCCGTGACGCCGGCGGCGATGGCCGAGATCATCCGCAAGGGCGGCCCGGCGACGGTCGACGTGCCCGTCGAGCCGCGCTTTCACGCCGGCGATGCGGTGATCGTGCGCAACCGCCATCCCGTCGGCCACACCCGCGCGCCGCGCTACGTGCGCGGGCGGCTCGGCACCATCGATCGCGATCACGGCGTGCACATCTTTCCCGACGCCCACGCCGCCGGGCAGGGCAAGAAGCCGCAGCATTGCTACAGCGTGCGCTTCCGCGCCCGGGAACTATGGGGCCCCGACGCCAATCCCCACGACGTCGTCCACGTCGATCTCTGGGACGACCATCTCGACCCGGCATGAGCACGGCTTCCTGTCCCGTCGATCTCACCGCGCTGCCGGCGATCCCGCGCGACGCCGAAGGACCGGTCTTCCGCGCCCCCTGGGAGGCGCAGGCCTTCGCGCTGGCGATCGAGCTGCACCGCGCCGGCCGCTATAGCTGGCAGGAATGGACCGAGGCGCTGAGCGCCGAGATCGAGGCGGCGCAGGCGGCGGGCGACGCCGACCTCGGCGACACCTATTACCGCCACTGGCTGGCGGCGCTCGAGAAGCTGGTCACGACCAAGGGGCTGGTCGGCGCCTACGGGCTGGCGCGGCGCCGGGCGGCCTGGGCCGAGGCGGCGGCGCGCACGCCGCACGGCAAGCCGATCGAACTGCCGCCCGAGGAACGCCGCGCGCCGTGACGCGCCGCAGCCGCGCCGGTTCGCACGATTTCCTTGCCGCGCTGCGCGAACTCTACGAAGGGCGAAGCCGGCGCGCCTACCTGTTCCGCTACGGCCTGCTGGT
>CAYTWJ010000084.1:0-2740 GCA_964442055.1 uncultured Rhodospirillaceae bacterium
TGGTGAAGTACGTCGAGGCCGGCTGGCTCGGCCGCAAGACCAACCGCGGCTTCTACGACTATCGCGGCGAGCACCCGATCCCGACGCGCTGAGCGGCAGCGCCCCCGGCGTCTTGACAGCGGGCCGGCGAAGGCGTAGAAGCACGCCCCTTCGGCGCGCGCCCTTGCGCCCGCCGCGAACACCGGAGCCGCAGTGCCATGATCGCCACCCGGCATATTTGCCTACCGCGGCTGCGGACGAAGGCCGCAAGGTCGCAACGGTTCTGACCGGCGCTTGACGCCGGCCGCGGCGGCCCGGCGGCCGTCGCCCGCGCCCCCCGCTTCGCACATCGTTGCAGATTGGAATTCGGAGACCCGCAATGTTCGCGGACAACCTTGCGCGGCCGCTCGCGCGCGCCGTCTATGCCGTCTACTACGACTTCGGTATCGAGGTCTATTGGCTGCCGCTCATCGTCGAGCGCTTCCCCGGCCGCCTGCCGGAGATCGCGCGCGAGATCCTGGCCGTGAGCGACGCCCTCGGCACCACCGAGATCGGCTCGCGCTGGCTGCGCTTCCGCGGGGAGCCCATCGTCTTCCACACTTGGTGGGATTACGACATCGACCTCCTCGGAGCGGCGGCCGATATCGGCGCCTGGACGGACGATGGCGTCGATCGCCCGGACCGCGATCCCGGCGGCCGGCCGTTCGCGCGTCCAGTGGCGGCAAGCCGGTACCGGGCACATTAGAGAGAAGCGGTCGGCGGCAACGCCGCCGGCCGCTCAGTTCCCGGCCCGCCTGAGCGGCGCGGTATCGATGAAGTGGCGGACCAGCCGGATCGCCTCGGGGCTGTCCCACTCGGCCGGCCCGATCAGGCGGCCGACCTCGCGGCCCTCGCGGTCGACCAGGAACGAGATCGGCAGGCCGACCGCGCCGAAGGCGCGCGCCGAGCGGGCGGTGGCATCGACGTAGAGCGGCAGATGGCGCACGCCGATATCCTCGAGGAAGGCCTTGGCCTTGTCGCGGCCGCCGCGGTCCTCGGCGATGGCGACCACCGCGAAGTCGGGCCCGGCCAGCGCCGCCTGGAGGCGATCGAGCGCCGGCATTTCCGCCCGGCAGGGGACGCACCAGGTGGCCCACAGGTTGACCAGGACCACCTTGCCGCGGAAGGCGCCGAGGTCGAGCTCGCGGTCGGCGGCGTCGCGGAACGTCGCCGGCGGCACTGGCTTGGGCTCCGTGATCAGGCTAAAATTCTTCATCTGGCCGACGATCAGCGCCTGCGCCGGCTCGCGCGCGCCCGCCGCCGCAGGCCGCGTGGCCGGCGTGGCTGCGACGCCGGCCAGCGCGAGCGCGCCGATCAGCGCCCGCGTCACAGAAGACCGCCGAAAACCGTTACCTGAACGCATCCGTCAACCCGTCCGCAACGCGCGCTCCCGATTCACCGCTGATTCGCACCTGGGTCCATCCATGAACAAGCCGCCTGCGCGCAAGAAGCCCGCCCTCCCGCCGACCCGGCCCGGTTCCGGCGCCCATGCGCTGTGGGGCGGCCGCTTCGCCGCCGGGCCGGCCGCGCTGATGACGGCGATCAATGCGTCGATCGCCTTCGACCGCCGGCTCTACGCCCAGGACATCCAAGCCTCGAAGGCGCATTGTAGCATGTTGGTCGCCTGCGGCATCCTGACAAGCCGCGACGGCAAGGCCATCCTCGGCGGCCTCGATACAATTCTGCGTGAGATCGAGGACGGCAAGTTCCGCTTCGACCCGGCGCTCGAGGACATCCACATGCATGTCGAGGCGCGGCTCGCCAAATTGATCGGCCCGGCCGCCGGGCGCCTGCACACCGCCCGCTCGCGCAACGACCAGGTGGCGACCGATTTCCGCCTCTGGGTGCGCGACGCCGTCGACCGTCTCGACGGCGCGCTGCGCGACCTCCAACAGGCGCTGCTCGACCAGGCGGCCGCGCACGCCGCCACCGTGATGCCCGGTTTCACCCATCTGCAGGCCGCGCAGCCGGTCACCTTCGGCCACCATCTGCTCGCCTATGTCGAGATGGTCGGCCGCGACCGCGGCCGGCTGCGCGACTGCCGCGCCCGGCTCAACGAGTGCCCGCTCGGCGCCGCGGCGCTGGCCGGCACCTCGTTCCCCATCGACCGCGCGATGACCGCGGCGGCGCTCGGCTTCGCCCGGCCGATGGCCAATTCGCTCGACGCGGTCTCGGACCGCGACTTCGCGCTCGAATATTTGGCGGCGGCGGCGATCGCCGCCAGCCATCTGTCGCGCCTGGCCGAGGAGATCGTCATCTGGTCGTCGGCCCAGTTCCGCTTCGTCAATTTGAGCGACGCCTTCACCTCGGGCTCGTCGATCATGCCGCAGAAGCGCAACCCCGACGCCGCCGAGCTGGTGCGCGCCAAGACCGGCCGCGTCGCCGGCGCGCTCAGCGCGCTCCTGATGGTGATGAAGGGGCTGCCGCTGGCCTATGGCAAGGACATGCAGGAGGACAAGGAGCCGACCTTCGATGCCACCGACTCGCTCGAGCTTTGCGTCGCCGCCATGGCCGGCATGGTCCGCGACATGAAGGCCGAGACGGCGCGGATGCGCGAGGCCGCCGCCGTTGGCTTCGCCACCGCGACCGACCTCGCCGACTGGCTGGTGCAGAAGCTCGACCTGCCGTTCCGCCAGGCCCACCATGTCACCGGCCGGCTGGTCAAGCTGGCCGAGGCCAAGGGCTGCGGGCTCGAGGATCTGGACCTCGCCGACATGCGCGG
>CAYTWJ010000084.1:2750-10619 GCA_964442055.1 uncultured Rhodospirillaceae bacterium
GGCGTCGAGCCGCGCATCGACGCCGGCGTGTTCGCGGTGCTCGGCGTCGACAAGTCGGTGCGCAGCCGGCGCAGCCTGGGCGGCACCGCGCCGGCGCGCGTGCGCGCCGAGATCGCGCGCTGGCGGCGGCGGCTGGCCCGCGAGGAGACGGGGCGATGAGGTTCGCCCTCGCCCTCGCCCTCGCCGCGTCGCTGCTGCTCGGCGCGGTCGGTGCCTGCGGCAAGCGCGGCCCGCTCGAGGCGCCGCCCGACGCCGACCCCAAGGCCGCGCGCATCCCCGATCCGTACGACCCGCGCAGCTCGCGCCAGTAGCCGCCGCCATGCACCATTTCCACTATCGTGACGGACAATTGCACGCCGAGGACGTGCCGGTCGCGCGCATCGCCGAAGAGGTGGGCACGCCTTTCTACTGCTATTCGACCGCCACCCTGACGCGGCACTACCGGGTGTTCGCCAGCGCGTTCGCGGGCCTCGACGCCGCCGTCTGCTACGCCCTCAAGGCCAATTCGAATCTCGCCGTGGTCCGCACCCTGGCCCGCCTCGGCGCCGGCGCCGACGTGGTCTCGGAAGGTGAACTGCGCATCGCGCTGCGCGCCGGCATTGCGCCGGAGCGGATCGTCTTCTCCGGCGTCGGCAAGACGCGCGCCGAAATGGCCTTCGCGCTCGACACCGGCATCGACCAGTTCAATGTCGAATCCGAGGCCGAGCTCGCCGCTCTGAGCGAGGTGGCGAGCGCGCGCGATCGCATCGCGCCGATCGCCGTCCGCGTCAATCCCGACATCGACCCCGAGACCCACGAGAAGATCGCCACCGGCAAGGCCGAGACCAAGTTCGGCATCCCCTGGACCCGCGCCCGCGCCGTCTATGCCGAGGCGGCCCGCCTGCCCGGCCTGCGCGTCGTCGGCATTCACGTCCACATCGGCAGCCAGCTGACCCGGCTCGCGCCGTTCGAGGTGGCCTTCCGCCGCGTCGCCGAGCTGACCCAGCAGCTGCGCGCCGACGGCCACCGGATCGAACGGCTCGATCTCGGCGGCGGCCTCGGCGTTCCCTACGACGAGGGTGACGAGGACCCGCCGCTGCCCGCGGCCTACGCCGAGATGGTGCGCCGCGTGGTCGGCAATCTCGGCTGCCGCATTATTCTCGAGCCCGGCCGCTTGCTTGTCGGCAACGCCGGCATACTTGTCAGTCGAGTGATCTACGTGAAGCGCTCGGAAACCCGAACCTTCCTGATCATCGACGCGGCGATGAACGACTTGATCCGGCCGACCCTCTACGACGCCTACCACCGGATCATCCCGGTGGCGGAGCCGGCCGCCGGCGGCGGCCTGGCGCCAGTGGACGTGGTCGGGCCGGTCTGCGAGACCGGCGACATCCTGGCCGCCGGGCGGGCGCTGCCGGCCATGCGCGCCGGGGATTTGCTGGCGGTCATGACCGCCGGGGCGTATGGTTCGGTCATGGCCTCGACCTACAACGCGCGGCCATTGCCGCCCGAAGTCCTGGTCCAGGGCGACCGATTCGCCGTCGTCCGGCGGCGGCCGACCTACGACGAGATGCTGCGGCTCGAGCAGTTTCCCGATTGGCCCGACGAGGCGGCGGCGCCGCAGCGGCGGAGCAGCGCATGACGGCCGCGCCCGAGAGCACCGGCAGGCGCAGCCGCCGGCTCGAGTGGCGCATTGCTCTGGCGCGGCTGGCGCTGCTCTGGGAGGGCCTCTGGCCGGGCGTCGCTCCGGGGGCGGGGATCGCCGCCCTGTTCGCCATCCTGGCGCTGTTCGAGGTCTGGCTCTGGCTGCCGGGCATCGTCCACGCCATCGGCCTCGGCCTCTTCGCCATCGCTTTCCTGGCGGCGCTGGCCTGGGGTCTGCGCCGGATCGCAACGCCCGACCGCGCCGCCGGGCGCCGGCGGCTGGAAGTCAAGTCCGGGCTCGCCCACCGCCCCCTCGCCGCGCTCGACGACCGGCTGGCGGTCGATCCCGCCGACGCCGGCACGCAGGCGCTCTGGCAGGCGCATCGCGGCCGGGTTCTCGCCGCCCTGAAGGGCCTGCGCGTCGGCTGGCCCGAGGCCGGCTGGGGACGGCACGATCCCTTGGCCCTGCGGGCGGGCCTTGTGCTGCTGCTGATCGTGGCTTTCGCCTTCGCCGGCCGCGACGCCCCGGACCGGCTGGCCGCGGCGCTGAAGCCCGATTACAGCGGCGGCCGCGCCGCGGCCCTGGTCAGCTTCAATGCCTGGATCAGCCCGCCGGATTATACCGGGCTGCCGCCGATCGTTCTCTCGCGCGACAATGCCATCGGCGGCGCGCAGGCAGCGCCGCTGCGGGTGCCGGCAAGCAGCACCCTGCTGGCCAAGCTGCACGGCGGGCGCGGCACGCCGAAGCTCGTGATCGACGGCGACGAGACCCCGTTCGAGACGATCGACGCCGCCAACCACCAGCTGAGCAAGGCGATCGGCGCCGGCCAGCGGTTGGCCCTCAAGCAAGGCGGGCGCGAAGTCGCGGCGTGGCGCATCGACGTCGTCCCCGACCAACTGCCGCAGATCCGCTTCAAGACGCCGCCCAAGGCGGGACCGCGCGGCGCGCTGGAGATCGCCTACGAGGCGGGGGACGACTACGGCCTCGCCCGCGTCGCGCTCGAGTTGCGCCGGGCGGACAGCGAGGAAGTCGTGTCGCTGCCGCTGCCGCTCGCCAATCCCCGCGCCCGGAGCGCGAGCGAGGTCAGCTATCATGACCTCACCCCGCATCCGTGGGCCGGCCTTGCGGTGCGGCTGCGGCTGGTCGCCGAGGACGCGATCGGCCAGGTCGGCAGCAGCGAGGATGTCGAGTTCACCCTGCCCGAGCGCGAATTCACCCATCCCGTGGCGCGCGCCGTCATCGAGCAGCGCCGCCGCCTTGCCGTCGAGCCGGCCAGCCGGCCGCGCGTCGCTTTCGCGCTGGGTGCGCTGGCCCTGATCCCCGAGGCTTACGAGCGCGATGTCGTCGCCCATCTCGGGCTCAGCGTCGCGCGGGCGCGGCTGAACCACGACCGCGGCGACAGCGCGATCGCAACCACCCAGGAAATCCTCTGGGAGACGGCGCTGCGCATCGAGGACGGCGGCCTCACCCAGGCGGAGCGCGCGCTGCGCGCGGCTCAGCGCGAGCTGATGGACGCGCTCGCCCGCAACGCCCCGGACGATGAGATCGAGCGCCTGATGCAGGAGCTCAAGCAGGCGCTCGACCGCTTCATGCAGGCGCTCACCGAGCAGGCGCTCGAACGGGCGCGGCGCGGCGAGCAGATCCCCGAAGCCGACCCCAACCAGCGTCTCCTGAGCAGCGAGGACCTGCAACGCCTGCTCGACCGTGCCCGCGAGCTGGCGCGCTCGGGCGCGCGCGATGCGGCGCGCGACCTGCTCGCGCAATTGCAGCAGATGCTCGAGAACCTGCGCGAAGGCCGGCTGGCGCAGCGGCCGGGGCAGACCGGAGAGCGCGGCCAGGCGCTGCAGGAGCTCGGCGATATCATGCGCCGCCAGCAGGAGCTGCTCGACCGCAGCTTCCGCCGCAGCCAGCAGGGCATGCAGGGCCAGCAGTCGCCCGGACAGCGCGGCCGGCCGCAGCCGGGCCAGCGCGGCCAGCGCGGCGAGCCGGGCGACGACGAGGGCGATGCCGCCTCGCAAGAGGCGTTGCGCCGCCGCCTGGGCGAGCTGATGCGGCGCCTCGGCGAGGGCATGGGCGACATCCCCGGCGCCTTCGGCCGCGCCGACCAGGCGATGCGCGACGCGCGCGAGGCTCTCTCCGGCGGCGAGCCCGGCCAGGCGGTCGGCCCGCAGGGCGAGGCGCTGGACCAACTGCGCCAGGGCGCGCAATCGATGATGCAGCAGCTCATGGAGCAGATGGGGCAGAACGGCGAGCAGGGCCTGACCAGCTTCGGCCGGCCGCGCGGCAGCTTCCGCGAGGACCCCCTCGGCCGCCCCTTCGAGGGCGACTGGGACGACGGCGATTCGACCAAGGTGCCCGACGAGGGCGACCTCGCGCGCAGCCGCCAGATCCTCGAGGAGTTGCAGCGCCGCGCCGGGGAGTGGCGCCGGCCGCAGCTGGAACGGGACTATATCGACCGCCTGCTGCGCCGCTTCTGACCGCGATCGGCGGCGGCCCGTCAGTCGGCGAGCGCGGCCTCGACCTGCCGGCGGATCTGGTCGAGCGTGAAGGGCTTGACCACCACGTCGCGAATCAGCTCGTCGAGATTGTGCGCGCGCTGGCGCTCGTCGGCATAGCCGCTCATCAGCATGATGCGCAGCGCGGGTTGTTCCTTGGCCGCCTTAAGCACCAGCGCGATGCCGTCGATTCCCGGCATCACGATGTCGGTGAGCAGCAGGTCGAACGGCCCCTCGGCCAAGGCCGCCAGGGCCTCGCTGCCGTCGGCGACCGCGACCACCTCGTGGCCGGCGGCAGCCAGCGCGCGGCGCACGAACTCGCGAACCGGGGCCTCGTCGTCGGCGAGCAGGATGCGAGCCATGGTCGCTCAGGCCTCCAGGCAGCCGATATAGGGCAGCTCGCGGTAATAGTGCGCGTAATCAAGCCCGTAGCCGACGACGAAGCGGTCCGGGCAGGTGAAGCCGACGAAGTCGGCCTCGATCGCCCGGGCGCGCTTGCCCGGCTTCTCGAGCAGCACGCACAGGCGCACCGCCGCCGCGCCGCGGGCAAGCAGAATCTTGCGGGCGAAGGCCATGGTTCGCCCGGTCTCGAGGATGTCGTCGACAAGCAGCAGTTGCGCCCCGGCAACGTCGTCGGAAATATCGCGCGTGATCACCACGTTGCCCGAGCTGGCGGCGGCGTCGCCGTAGCTCGAGAGGCCCATGAAATCGATGCGCGGCCGCATGCCCGCGCGGTGCAGCGCGCGGATCAGGTCGGCGGCGAAGACGAAGCTGCCCTTGAGCACGGCGACGAGCAGGACGTCCGGCCCCATGGCGGCGGTGATCTCGCGCGCCAGGGTCTCGACGCGTTCGGCGATGGAACCGGCGCTGAACAGGGTCTCGACGGATGCCGCGGGCCGGATCATCGCGGTGGCGGCGCGAACGAGATCTCGAGATCGCGCGCCTCGCTGGGCGGCGAGGACAGCTCGGCGGTGAACGTCGTCTTCGCCTGCGGCGCGAGCTCGGCCGGATCCACGGCGACCGTCCAGGAACGGATTTCGCGCCGCGCGGCGTCGCGCAAGCCGATGCGCACCGGCGGCACGCGCTGAGGCTTGTCGCCGACATTGACCACCTCGCCCGAGACGACCAGCACCGGCACGCCGTTGTCGGTCCGGCTCGAGGAATTCAGGTTGTGCAGTTCGAGCGTGAAGCGCTCGGGCGCCTGCCAGGCAATCCCCAGCGCGTCGTAGAGGCGCGCGGCAGCCGGCCAGGCGTCGACGATGGCGGTGCGCGCGACATAGCCGCCGCCGAGCAGCACGAGCACGACCAGCGCCAAAAGCGCCCAGCCGGCGCCGACCAGCGAGCGCTGCCGTCGGGGCAGCGCGGGCAGATTGGCGCGCAGCGACTTGAGATCGGGCTGTTGCGGCGGTTGCACCGGCGGCGGGGTCGGAACGACCTCCGCGGGCGCCTCCTGCCACCAGGATTCCTGGCAGCGCGCGCATCGCACATGTCTGCCCTCCGGCGCCAGCACCGCGGGATCGACCAAATACCGCGTTGCGCAGTTGGGGCAGGTTAATATCATGCCGGCATGTCGGGCGTGGCGGCGGCTAAGCCCTTATAGGCGTTTGGTCATAGCATGGCAAGGCGTGGCGCGGGCGACGCGGCCCGCGCCGAGGAGCGGCATCGGCAGTGGTTCGCTTCCAGAACGTGGGGATGCGTTATGGCCTCGGCCCCGAGGTGCTGCGCGACATCAGTTTCCGGCTCGAACCGGGCTCGTTCCACTTCCTCACCGGACCGAGCGGCGCCGGCAAGTCGTCGCTGATGAAGCTGCTCTATCTGGCGCACCGGCCGAGCCGCGGCCTGATCACGATGTTCGACCGCGACATCGCGACGACGCCGCGCGACCTCTTGCCCGAGGTGCGGCGGCGCATCGGCGTCGTGTTCCAGGATTTCCGTCTGCTCGATCACCTGACGGCGCTGGAAAATGTCGCCCTGCCGCTGCGGATCGCCGGCAGCGACCGGCCCGAGTCGCGCGAGCATATCGCCGAGCTGCTCGCCTGGGTCGGCCTGGCCGACCGCATGCACGTGCGCCCGCCCAGCCTGTCGGGCGGCGAGAAGCAGCGCGTCGCCATCGCCCGCGCCGTGATCGGCCGCCCGAGCCTCCTGGTGGCGGACGAGCCGACCGGCAGCGTCGATCCGGAGATGGGCAGCCGGTTGATGCATCTCTTCGTCGAGCTGAACAAGCTCGGCACCACCGTGGTCATCGCCACCCACGATGACCGGCTGATCGAGGAATTCGCCAAGCCGGTGCTGCGCCTCGAGGGCGGCGAACTGCTGGTGGAGCGCCGGGCGGCATGAGACGACGCCGCGCCAGCGACCTGCAGCTCGACAGCGACGCCTCGGGCCGCTTCCTGCCCTGGGTGATCGCGGTGATGGTCTTCCTCGCCGTCCTGGCGCTCGCCGGCGCGCTCAGCCTCGACCGCGCCGTCGCCAGCTGGCAGCGCGGCATCGAGGGCCGCTTCACCGTGCAGGTCGCCGACCTGCCCGGTCAGCCGCTCGCGCCGCGCATCGAGGCGGCGCTCAAGCTGCTGCGCGCCACCCCGGGAATCGCCGCCGCCGAGCCGCTCGGCCGCCAGGCGGTGGAAGCGCTGGTTGCCCCCTGGCTCGGCGCGCGCAACCTGACGCCCGACCTGCCGCTGCCCGGCCTGATCGACGTGCGCCTGGCCGCCGGCGCCGCGCTGGCCGCGCGCGCGCTGGGCACCAGGCTGGCGGCGGTGCCGGGTGCCGCCGTCGACGACCCGCAGCCCTGGCTCGACCGGCTGGTGCGGCTGGCCGGCCTCTTGCAAGCGCTGGGCTACGGCATCGTCGTCCTGATCGGGCTCGCCACGCTGGCGATGGTCGTCTTCGCCACGCGTGCCGGCCTGGCCGCGCACCGCGACGTGATCGAGGTGCTGCACATCATCGGCGCCCGCGACAGCTACGTCGCCTGGCAGTTCCAGCGCCACGTGCTCGGCCTTGCCGCGAGCGGCGCGCTGGTCGGCCTCGCCGCGGCCGCGGTCACGGTGTGGCTGATCGGGCTGTTCGCGGCGCGCCTCGACGCGGCTTTGCTGCCGGCGGCACCGCTCGGCCCGGCGCAATGGGCCGTCCTGGCGCTGCTGCCGGTGCTGGCCGCGGCCCTCGCCGCCCTGACCGCGCGCCTGACCGTGCTCGGCACGCTCAAGCGCATGACCTGAGGCGCGCATGCTGATCCTGCTCGACCGCGATGGCGTCCTCAACCGGCATCGCCCCGACTTCGTGAAATCGCCCGCCGAGCTCGAGCTGATTCCCGGTGCGGCGGCGGCAGTGGCGCGACTGAACCGCGCCGGACACCACGTCGTCGTCTGCACCAACCAGTCGTGCATCGGCCGCGGCATCATCGACATGACCATGCTCGAGCGCATCCACGCCTGCCTGCGCGAGGCCCTGGCCGCCGCGGGGGCGCATCTCGACGACATCCTCGTCGCCCCCGACCCGCCCTGGGCGGCGACCGCGTGGCGCAAGCCCGCGCCCGGCATGCTGCGCGAGGCGATGCGGCGCCAGCGCGCGGCGCCGGCCGATACCGTCTATGTCGGCGACACGCTGACCGACCTGCAGGCCGCCGCCGCCGCCGGCTGCCGGCGCATCCTGGTGCGCACCGGCGAGGGCGCCGAGACGCAGGCCAGGGGCCTGCCGCCCGAGCTGCTGCCGGTCGAAGTCTGCGCCGACCTTGCCGAGGCGGCGGGCCGCCTCCTC
>CAYTWJ010000085.1:0-618 GCA_964442055.1 uncultured Rhodospirillaceae bacterium
GGCATGGAAGGTGCCGAGCCAGAGCCCCTCGGCGCCGGCCCCGAACAGCGCCTCGACGCGCTCGCGCATTACGCGCGCCGCCATGAGGGTGACGGAGACCGCGAGGATCTGCGAGGGCCAGGCGCGGCGGGTGCGCAGGATGTGGGCGAGGCGGGTGGTGAGCACGCGCGTCTTGCCGGTGCCCGCGCCCGCCAGGACCAGGAGCGGACCCTCGGTGGTCTCGACCGCCAGCCGCTGCGCCTCGTTCAGCTCGGCGAGCCAGGGCGGCGCGGCGGCCGCGGCGGCGGCGCCCACCGGCGCCGGCTGATAGTGGGCGAGATCGAACGGATCGCTCATGGGATGACCGAGTATATAGCGGCTCGCCGCCGCCGCCGGTAGGGGCGCGCTCAGTGCCGCGTCGCCTCGCCGCGCTCCTCGGCCCGCGCCAGCAGCAGCGCCCGGTTGTAGGCGATCAGCAGATCTTTCTGCTGCAGGACGCCGATGGGCCGGCGGTCGGCATGGTCGGCGACCACCGCCACGGTCTCCGCCATCGCCGCCTCCATCCGGCCGAGCGCCGTGTCGAGATCGTCGCCGGCAGCGAGCACCAGGCGGCCGTCCTGGGCCAGTTCGCCGGCCGTA
>CAYTWJ010000085.1:628-10432 GCA_964442055.1 uncultured Rhodospirillaceae bacterium
TGGATTTCCGGTGGCGGCGAGCTGCATTTCGCTCGCCGGGAGACTCTGGATGCTCCCTTCGGCCCGCGCACATTGGCGGGAAAGATCATCAACGACAACCAGTCCTGGGCCAGTTCGCCGGCCGTAGCCGCGGCGCCTTCCCCGCCGGTGGCGGCCCTGAGCTCGGCGAACCCGACCAGGCCGACCAGGCGGCCGTCGGCGTCGATCACGAGAAAGTCGGGGAAGCGGGCCGCGGCCAACGCCTCGCTGATTGCCGCCGGGCCGGCCTCGGCGGCGAGGACATGGTAGCGGTCGCTCGCCAGCTCGCCGACCCGGCGGCGGCGCAGGATGTGGTGCTCGCGGCCGCCGGCGATGTCGAGGCCGCGGCGCGCGAGCTGCCAGCCGAAGATCGACCGGCCAAGCGTCTGGCGGGTGACCAGGCCGGCGATCGCGACCGCGACCATCACCGCGACGGTGAGGCGGTAGTCGCCGGTGAGCTCGAACACGATCAGGATGGTGGTGATCGGCGCGCCCATCACCGACGCGGTCACCGCGCCCATGCCGACGATGGCGTAGAGGCCTTCGTTCGCCGCCATCACCGGTACCGCGGCGGCGGCGACGATGCCGAAGGCGCCGCCGGTCATCGCCCCGACATAGAGGGCCGGCGAGAAGACGCCGCCGCCGAAGCCGGCGCCCAGGCTGATCGCCGTGGCGGCGGTCTTGGCGACGATCAGGGCGATCAGCAGCCAAAGCGCATACTCGCCGTTGAGCGCGTCGTCCGTCGCCTCGTAGCCGACGCCGAGCACGTGCGGAAAGTAGATCGCGATCGCGCCGACCAGCAGCCCGCCGCCCGCCGGGCGCAGCCAGGCCGGCACGGCCAGCCGGCGGGCCAGCGCGAGGCTCGTGTCCTCGGCGAAGAAGATGCCCCACATGAAGGCGATCGCCACCCCGGCCGAAACCAGGCCGAGGAGGGCGAAGGCGGGCAGCTCCCAGAGCGAGGCGATGGCGTAGTCGGGGATGGTGAAGGCCGGATAGTCGCCGATATGGACCCGGCAGATGACGGTGCCGATCACCGAGGCGATGACCACCGGCGCGAAGGCGCTCAGCGCGTAATGGCCGAGCACCACTTCGAGCGCGAAGAAGACGCCGGCGATCGGGGCGTTGAACGAAGCCGCCGTGGCCGAGGCGACGCCGCAGCCGACCAGGGTCAGCGTCAGCGAGCGGTTGAGCCGCAGCCACTGCGCGAAGACGCTGCCGAGAGCGGCGCCGAGATGGACCACCGGGCCCTCGCGCCCGGCCGAGGCGCCGACGCCGAGCGAGGTGGCGCTGACGACGGCGGCACCGAGGCCTTGGCGCAGCGTCATGCGTCCGTCGGAGAGCGCGGCGGCCTCGATCACCTGGCCGATCGATTCGGGCTGGCGCTGCGGCATCGCGACGCGGACGATCACGGCGACGACCAGGCCGCCGAGTGCCGGCGCGACCATGACATGCCACCAGGGAAGCGCGGCGGCGAGCGAATGCACGCGCTCGTCGGAGAAGCCGTAGGCGATTTCCTGCACCGCGCCGATGGCCAGCCGGAAGGCGATGGCGCCGTAGCCGGCGGCGGCGCCGACCACCACCGCATAGAACCAGAGCCAGACCTGGTCGTTACGCCGAATGTGCTGCCAGGGCCGGATCAATGCGGCGAGAGGCGCCGTGGGCGGCATGCGCGCTCAGGACGGCGCGCGGTGGCACTTGCCGATCGAGCCCTCGGCGCAGCGGAGCTTGCCGTCGATCCACAGCGCGTTCGACAGGTCGGCATTGAAGAGGTCGGCGTCGTCGATGCGGGCGCCGGTCAGGTTGGCGCCGCGCAGCCGCGCGCCGAAGAAGCGCGCCCGGCGCAGATCGGCATCGCGCAAGGAGGCGCCGCTGAGGTCGGCGCGGGTGAAGTCGGCGGCGCCGAGCCGCGCCCCGTCGAGGCGGGCCCCGGCGAGCTCGCCGGCGATGAACTTGGCGCGGCGGCCGTCGACGCGCAGCATCACCGCGCCCTTGAGGTCGACGTCGGAAAACGTCGCGTCGCGCAGGTTGGCCTCGGTCAGGTCGACATCGCCGAGCTGGAGGTTGTTGAGGTTGCAGCGCTGCCAGTCGACGCGCGGTCCGGGGGCGTCGGAGCAGGCGGCTCGGGCTGGCGCCGCGAGCGCGAACAGAAGCAGGGCCAGGACCAGGTGGCGCATGGCCGGCCGCGCCTCAGACCGTCGCCTTGCGGCGGATGCCGATGAGCCGGCCGACCTCGGCCGGGCGCGGCAGGAGCCGGTGCTCCTCGGCCAGGGCGGCGAGGCGCGCCCGCTGCTCCGCAGGGAAGGATGCCGCCCGACGGCTGGCCAGGTCGACGTGCAGGGCCAGTTGCTCGGACACCGCGGCGAGGAAGCCGGCAGAGGCGTGGTACATCGACATGCAGAAGTGGAAGCGCTTGTCGTCGTGGTCGAGCAGCTGCCAGGTGAAGCGCAGCGGATCGTCGGCCATCACCTCGCGCAGGTAGCTGACATGCATCTCGAGCACGAAGATCGAGCCATTCGCGCGCCGCACGTAATCGGCGCCGAGATCGATCCGGTCGCAGACGCGGTCGAACGCCCGGTCGAAGGCGAGGACGTAATAGGCCACGTTCATGTGGCCGTTGTAGTCGATCCACTCGGGCAGCCGGTGCGGCCCGCCGATCTCTATCGGCCGAGGCATTGTCTTGGCGGGACTATAGCCAAGCAGTGCGCCGCCGGCCACTCCCGGTCTTGGCCGGCGACGGCCGTTCCCGGTGCGCGGTTGCCGGGTCGGGCGTCGCGCCCTACTATTCCCCAAATGACGAGGACCGAACGATGAGCGTCGCCGCCGCTGCCGTCGAACCCGCCATCGCCGCGCTGAAGGCCCTGCTCGGCGACCGGCTGTCCACCGCGCGCGCCGTGCGCGACCATCACGGCAAGGACGAATCCTGGCACGTGCCGCATGCGCCGGATGCGGTCGCCTTCCCGCTGTCGACCGAGGAGGTGGCCGAGATCGTCCGCATCTGCGCCCGCCACCGCACGCCGGTCATTCCCTTCGGCACCGGCACCTCGCTCGAGGGCCATGTCGTGGCGCTCAGCGGCGGCATTTCGGTCGACCTGACGCGCATGAACAACGTGCTGCGCGTCAACGCCGCCGACCTCGACGTCACCGTCCAGGCCGGGGTCAGGCGCAAGCAGCTGAACGAGTATTTGCGCGACACCGGGCTGTTCTTCCCGATCGATCCGGGCGCCGACGCCTCGATCGGCGGCATGACCGCGACCCGCGCCTCGGGCACCAACGCGGTGCGCTACGGCACGATGCGCGAGAACGTGCTGGCGCTGATCGTGGTGCTGCCCGACGGCCGCGTCATCCGCACCGCGCGGCGGGCGCGCAAGTCGGCCGCCGGCTACGACCTGACCCGGCTGTTCGTCGGCTCCGAGGGCACGCTCGGCGTCATCACCGAGATCACGCTCCGCCTCTACGGCATCCCCGAGGACATTTCCGCCGCGGTCTGCGCCTTCGACACCATCGAGGGGGCGGTGAACACCGTCATCTCGACCATCCAGGCCGGCATCCCGGTGGCGCGCATCGAGCTGCTCGACGACGTGCAGATGGAAGCGATCAACCGCTACGCCAAGCTGAACTATCCGCCCAAGGACACGCTGTTCCTCGAGTTCCACGGCACCGCCGCCGGGGTGCGCGAGCAGGCCGAGATGGTGCAGGCGATCGCCGTCGACAACGGCGGCGAGGATTTCCGCTGGGCGACCGATGCCGAGGAGCGCAAGAAGCTGTGGCAGGCGCGTCACGACGCGGCCTATGCCAGCAAGGCGCTGCGTCCCGGCGCCGAGGTCTGGGCCACCGATGTCTGCGTGCCGATCTCGCGGCTGGCCGAGTGCATCCTCGAGACCAAGAAGGACCTCGCGGCGAGCCCGCTGGTCGCGCCGCTGGTCGGCCATGTCGGCGACGGCAATTTCCACCTGACCTTCGTCATCAACCGCGACGATCCGCAGGAGCTGGCCGAGGCCGAGCGGATCAACGACCGGCTGGTGATGCGCGCGCTCGCGCTCGACGGCACCTGCACCGGCGAGCACGGCATCGGCATCGGCAAGATGAAGTTCCTCACCGCCGAGCACGGCGAGGCGGTCAGCGTGATGCGGCAGATCAAGAACGCGCTCGACCCGGACAATATCATGAATCCGGGCAAGGTGATCAGCATCTGACGCGCGCGCCGGGCCGCGCACGGGAAACTTCGGCCGGCGGCCGGACATGACGCTGGCACGGCCGTTACAGCCGGGCGGCGGCCCGAACGAGGGCAAGCTGCCGTGGCACGCCATGACGGCGCAAGCGGCGCTTGCCGAGCTGGCCAGCGCCCAGGTCGGCCTGTCGCGCGACGAGGCGGCGGCGCGGCTCCAGCGCTTCGGACCCAATCTGCTGCCCGAGCCGGGCCGGCGCACCTTGCTCGGCGTCTTTGCCGGGCAATTCAGGAGCCCGTTCATCTACCTGCTGCTGGCGGCTGCTGGCTTGTCGGCGTTCCTCGGCGAGCACGCCGATGCCAGCTTCATCGCCGTCGTGCTGCTGCTCAACGCCGCCATCGGCACCTACCAGGAATGGGGGGCGGAGACACGCGCGCGCGCCCTTACGCGCCTGGTGCGCAGCTGGATCGTCGTCCGCCGCGGCGGCGAGCGCCGTCGCCTCGACGCCGCCGAGCTGGTTCCCGGCGATGTCGTCGAGATCGAGAGCGGGCTCAGGATGCCGGCCGATGCGCGCCTGATCGCGGCGCAGGAGCTGCTCGCCGACGAAAGCCTGCTGACCGGCGAATCGCTGCCGGTCGCCAAGCAGGCGCAGGTCGAGGTGGCGAAAGAGGCCGGCGTTGCCGACCGGCCGACCATGCTCCATGCCGGCACGACCGTGCTCGCCGGCCGCGGCCTCGCCGTCGTCGTCGCCACCGCCGCCGCAACCGAGATCGGCCGCATCGCCGCCGGCCTGGCCGCCGCCGCCGCCGTGCCGCCGCCGCTGCTCGTCCGCATGGCGCAATTCACCCGCGTCGTCGCGCTGGCGATGGTCGGCGCGATCGTCGTGCTCGGCGCGATCGAGCTGGCACGCGGCTCCGCCTTCGGCGACGTGCTGCTGATCGCCGTCGCGCTGGCGGTCTCGGCCATTCCCGAGGGCCTGCCGGTGGCGATGACCATCGCGCTGGCGATCAGCGTCAGCCGGATGGCCGAGCACAACGTGGTGGTGCGCCTGCTGCCCGCGGTGGAGGGCCTCGGCGCCTGCACCCTCATCGCCAGCGACAAGACCGGCACCCTGACCCGCAACGAGCTGACGGTCCGCCGCCTCTGGCTGCCCGATTTCGGCGGGCTTGATGTCGAGGCGGTCGGCCCCGACGCTCCGGCGCGCCAGGCGGCGCGCCGGCTGGCCGCGATCGGCATGTTGTGCAACGAGGCGAGTCTCGGACCCGGCGGCGCGCGCGAGGGCGCGGTCGGCGATACCGTCGACATCGCGCTGCTGGTTCTCGGCCAGGGCCTCGGCATCGATCGCGCTCAGCTCGACGTTGATTTCCCCGAGCTGCGGGCCGTGCCCTACGAGCCCGAGCGGCGCTTCGCCGCCTCGTTCCGCGCCGAGGACGGCCGCGTCACCGCGACCGTGAAGGGAGCGGTCGAGACCGTGGCGGCGATGTGCGCGACCGTCGACGGCGCGGCGCTCGCCGCCGCCGAGGAGATGGCGCGCGCCGGCTTCCGCGTGCTGGCGCTGGCCGCCGGCACGGTCGACCGGGCGGAGGCGGCGGCGCTCGGCGGCCTGGCGCTGCTCGGCTTTGTCGGCCTGATCGACCCGCTGCGCGCCGAGGCGGCCGGGGCAGTCAGCCGCTGCCGCGCCGCCGGCGTCGGCGTGGTGATGATCACCGGCGACCATCCGCTCACCGCGCTGGCCATCGCCCGCGAGCTCGGTCTCGCCGAACGGTCCGAGGAGGTGGTGACCGGCGCCGAGCTGGCCGCGATCGAGGAGGACGAGGCCTTCGACCTGGCGGTGGCGCGGGGCCGGGTCTTCGCGCGCATCGACCCGATGCAGAAGCTCGCCATCGTGCGCGCGCTCCAGCGTCTCGGCCACTTCGTCGCCGTCACCGGCGACGGCGTCAACGACGCGCCGGCGCTGCGCGCCGCCAATATCGGCGTCGCCATGGGCATGGGCGGCACCGACGTGGCGCGCCAGGCGGCGGACCTGATCGTCACCGACGACAACTTCGCCTCGATCGTCGCCGGCATCGCCCAAGGGCGGATGGCCTACGCCAACTTGCGCAAGGTGATCTACCTGGTGATCTCGACCGGCGCCGCCGAGATCATCCTGTTCACCCTGACCACCATCGCCGGCCTGCCGCTGCCGCTGACGGCGGTGCAGCTGATCTGGCTCAACCTGGTCACCAACGGCATCCAGGACGTGGCGCTGGCCTTCGAGAAGGGCGAGGCCGACGTGCTCGAACGGCCGCCGCGCTCGCCGCGCGAGCCGATCTTCGACCGGCGCATGGTCGAGCAGGTATTGCTCTCGGGCGCGGCGATCGCCGGCATCGGCTTCGCCTTCTACAGCACGGCGCTGGCCGCCGGCTGGTCGCATCCGGCGGCGCAGAACGCGCTGCTCTGGCTGATCATCTGCTTCGAGAACGCGCACGTTTTCAACTGCCGCTCCGAGCGGCTCTCGGTGCTGCGCGTGCCGCTGGCGAACAACCCGTTGCTGGTGCTGGGCGTCGTCGGGGCGCAGGCGGTGCATGTCGGGGCGATGTTCGTGCCGGGGCTCAATACGGTGCTCGGCATCGGTCCGCTGCCGGTCGGGCAATGGCTGCTGCTGGCCGCGCTCGCCGCCGGCGTGATCCCGCTGATGGAGCTCTACAAGCGGGCGACCGGCGCCCGCGCCCGCGCTACTCGATGAGCGCCCGGTAGGCGTGCCAGGTGGCGTAGCCGATCAGCGGCAGCGTCACCGCCAGGCCGACGAAGAGGGTGACGATGCCGGCGATGCTGAACACCGCGATCAGGCCGGCCCACAGCGCCATCGGCTGCCAGTTGCGCCGCACCGCCTCGGCCGAGCTCGCCACGGCGACGACGATGCCGACGTCGCGGTCGAGCAGCATCGGGATCGAGACCGCGCTGACCGCGAAGACGATGGCGGCGATCAGCGCGCCGGCGGCGGTGCCGACGACGAGGAACGGCACGCTCTGCGGTTGCAGGAAGACTTCGGCCAGGAGGGCTTCGGGGCTCGGCGCCTTCATGCCGTAGAAAAGCAGGAAGATCAGCAGCGCGATATGCATCCAGAAATAGAGCAGGATGACGAGCAGGCCGGCCATCAGCGACAGCTGGCCGCGCGCGCGGCGCACCGCGCCGCAGCAGAGGGCGAAGCTGACCGGCTCGCCGAGGGCGAGGCGGCGGCTGACCTCGTAGAGGCCGAAGGCGATGATCGGGCCGATGATCATGAAGCCGGCCGCCATCGGCATGACCAGGTAGAAGTGGCCGACCTCCCACAGCGCGAAGGCGAGCAGGAACCCGCCCAAGCTGAAGGCGGCGCCATAGGCGAGGCTGATTCCGGGGACGCGCAGGAAATCGTTCCAGCCGCGGGCGAGCCATTCCCAGGGATCGTCCATGGTGATGGTGCGGATCCGCGGCAGCGACGCCGTCAAGTCGGCGCTGGTCTCGGCCATCGCTCGTTCCTCCCTCGGCGCCGTTCGCCGGCGCGCCTTCGCGCCGGATTATTCGGCACGGGTCGGGAAAAATCAAACCGCCCCGGGGCGCGGCGCCTGGCGCCGCCTCAGGCGCCCGACTTGGGTTCGTCCTCGCCGGCCGATTCGAGTCGATTGCCCTCGTGGCGCCGGCTCTCGCGGCTGCGTTCGGAGTCGAGTCGCCGTTTCTCGGCCGCGTCGCGGCCGAAGCGGACGCGGTTCTCGGCGGCGTCCTTCTGGCGCTCGCTGCGCTCGCGCTGCTTGCGGTAGCGGTTGAGATTGACCACGTCGCCCATGGCGGTCGTCCTCTCGGCCGGCCTGTCGCTTGCGGTTGCGCGGCGCCGGCTGCGCGTCAACAATATCGAAATCGAATGCGGGCGCGCAACCTGCCGGCGGAGGCACGGGCGCCCCGCGGGGCCGTTCGATCGGAGAATCCGGTGCGGAAGCTGCTCATCGCCATTGGCCTGCTGATCCTGGTCCTGGTCGGGGCCGCGCTGGTCGCGCCCTCCTTCATCGACTGGAACCGGTATCGCGGCGAGATCGCGGCACGGGTCGGCGCCGCAACCGGCCGAGAGCTGACCATCGCCGGCAATGTCGGCTTCAGCGTCCTGCCGGCGCCGGCTCTTTCGGTCGCGGACCTGCGCCTTGCCAACCTGCCCGGCGCGGCGACCCCCGACATGCTGCGGCTGCAGCGGCTCGAGCTGCGGGTCGCCCTGCTGCCGCTCTTGCGCGGCGACATTCGCGTCACCCATGTCACGCTGGTCGAGCCGGTGGTCGCGCTCGAGCGGCTCGCCGATGGCCGCGCCAACTGGGAACTTGCCCCCCGCGCCAAGCCGCCTGACGGCCGGGCGCCGGCGGCGGGTGACGGTGGCGGCATCGGCCTTCCCGATGTGCGGATCGACTCGATTGCCATCGAGCGCGGCACGCTGACCTACCGCGATGCAGCCAGCGGCATGGCCGAGCGCGTCGAGGCGATCAATTTGCGCGCCAGCCTCGATTCGCTCCAGGGGCCGCTGGCGGCCCGCGGCGATTTCAGGACCCGCGACCTTCCGGTCGCCTTCGATCTCGCCCTCGGGGCCTTTGCCGCCGAGCGCGCGGCGCCGCTGAAGCTGGCGCTTGACCTCGCGGGCGGCGCGGCCAAGGCACGCTTCGCCGGCGCCGTCGGGCCGTTCGGCCCCGCTGCCCGGCTGACCGGCGAGGCGAATGCCGAAGTCGCCGACCTTGCCGTATTGGCCGCCCGCCTCGGCGCCGGCGACGTGCCGGCCCTGCTGGCCCAACCGCTGGCGGTGCAGGGAAAGCTCGACGCCGGTGCCGAGAAGGCTGCGCTCGACGACATGCGGCTCAGCTTTGCCGATGCCAGCGCGACCGGCGCGATCAATGCCGCCTTCGGCGCGCGGCCGCGCATCGATGCGGCGCTGCAGGTCAACCGCCTCGACCTCGACCGCTTGCTTGCCGCCGTCCCGGCGCCGGTCGAGCGCGCGGGCGGCGGAGCGGGGGCACCCGCGCCGGCCGGGGTGCCCGCGACACCGGCGCCGGCCAAATTCGCTTTGCCGACCGGGTTCGACGCCACCCTCGACCTCGGCGTGGCGGCGCTGGTGTTGCGGGACGGTATCATCCAGCAATTCCGTGCCAACGCGGCGCTGGCGGGGGGCGTGCTCAACCTCCAGCGGCTCGGCGCGCTGTTTCCCGGCGGCTCGGACGTCAACATCAGCGGCAGGCTCGCCCCCGCAAACGGAGAGCCGCGCTTCGGCGGCCGCATCGAGGCCGCTTCCGACAATCTCCGCGCGCTGCTCGCCTGGGCCGGCGTCGACATGGCCGGCCGGCTCCCGCCGGAGCGCCTGCGCAACCTGCAGCTCGGCGCCGCATTGACCGCCGACACGCAGACGATCGGGGTCAGCGGCCTGGATTTGCGGCTCGACGCCTCGCGCGTCACCGGGGCCGGTGCCTACGCCCTGCGGGCGCGGCCCTCGTTCAGCCTCGACCTTTCGGTCGACCGGCTCAATCTCGATGCCTATATCCCGGCGGCGCCGCGGGTGGACGCCAAGGCCGCGCCGGCCGCCGGCGCGCCGGCAGCCGCCGCTGCGGCGGCTGCCGACCCTTGGCGAGGCTTGCGC
>CAYTWJ010000086.1:0-9116 GCA_964442055.1 uncultured Rhodospirillaceae bacterium
CGGCGAGCAGCGCCAAGCCCGCCGCCGCGTACTGGAACCGGACGGTGCGCTTCGTCGCCCTCGCCGCGCCCTCGGCACGCCAGCGCCAGACCCGCACCGGCTCGGCGATGTTCTTCAGCCGTTTCTCGCCGAGATCGGCGAAGGCGAAGCCGAGCTTGCCCTTGACCTGCTCGTGCGCGGCGCGCGAGAGCAGGATGCCGCCCGGCTCGGCCAGCGCCTCCAGCCGGGCCGCGACGTTCACCCCGTCGCCGAATATGTCGCCCTCTTCGACGATCACGTCACCGAGGTTTTTGCCGACGCGGATCTGGATGCACCGCTCGGGCGGCACGTCGCCATTGCGCGCCGCCATGCCCTGCTGCACGGCGACGGCGCAAGCGACCGCCTCGACCACGCTCGGGAACTCGGCCAGCATGCCGTCGCCGGTGGTCTTGACGATGCGTCCCTTGTGCGCGGCGATCTGCGGGTCGATCAGCTCGCGGCGATGGGCCTTGAGGGCGGCCAGCGTGCCGGCCTCGTCCGCCCCCATCAGCCGGCTGTAGCCGGCGACGTCGGCGGCGAGAATCGCGGCAAGTCGGCGCTCGGAACCGTCCGCCGGCACATCGGCCTCCTGACCCGAAGGCCGCATGATAGCACGGCCGCGACGGCCGGCCGCGTGTCAGCCGGCGGGGAAGAGCCGGCCCATCAGCCGGTCGGCGTCGGCGAGGCGGGCGCGCAGGAACGCCCGGGTGCGCTCCTGGCCGGGGCTGTCGTCGTTGAGCCAGAAGACGATGGTGGCGAGGAAGAGCGCGGTCAGCCCGATCTCCTCGACCCGGCGGCGGCGGTCGCCGACCGCCGGCCCGCCGACATCGTTGCGCAGATGCGCCGCCTCGCGCACCCACTGCACGGTGCGCGAGACCCACAGCACCAGCCCGATATTGTGGTGCGGATGGCCGAGATAGAGCTTGGCGCGGAATATCTCGCCGGTGACGCGGCGATGCGCGGCAAGCGAGTCGAGGAAGGCGGTGATGACGCGGTGCAGCCGCTCCGCCGGGGCCAGCCGCGCGAAGCGCGGCGCCGCGCGAGCCTTCAGCATCGCCGCCTCGCCGCGCGCCAGCCAGGCATCGGCGATGGCGTCCATGTCGCGGAAATGGACTTTGAGCTCATCGAGCCCGACGCCGACGGCATCGGCGACCGCGAACAGCCGCACCCGCGGCCAGCCGACGCGCTCGGCCTCGGCCATCGTCGCCTCGACGATGCGGCGGGCGGGATCGGCCTTGGCGCGCGCCATCGCGTTTCCTATTCGCTGACGATCTTGAGCCGGCGCCCCGGCTCGGGCTCCTCGCCCGGCTTGAGCCCGTTGAGGACGCGGAAGCGCTCGCTCTTGTAGTCCTCGAACGGCAGCGGCGCCGCCAGCTTTTCGACCGTGTCGCCGCGCCGCGCCGTCACCACGCGCAGGCGCAGCGGCTTCAGCGCCGCCGCCTCCGCCGCCGAGAGCCGGCGCAAGGAATAGGCCGTGCGCCGGAAATCGGCATCGAGCCGGTCGGTGAGGGCGGGCGGGCTCACGAAGGTGAAGCGGTAGATGGTGTCGGCCGCGAAGCGGACGGCGACCAGGCGGGCATCGAGCGGGCCGCGGCGGCTCTGCACGCGCGCATAGGCGGTGGCGCCCTCGAGGCCGTTGACGTCGATGCGCTCGAGCCCGCGCAGGTCGAGGCGCGGCGCCCAGACGCGGGAGATGTAGTCGGTGGGGTCGCGCGCCGAACGTGCCTTGGCGCGATCGTCCTCGTGATCGAACTGGATCAGCGCACCGTCCGGGCCGGGTGCGAGCACCGCGGCGTCGGTATTGACCAGGCGGAAGCCGGCCGGCACCTGGAAGCGCAGCATCAGCTTGGGATGCGCGAACTCGCGGCCGCGCACCAGGCCCTGCGCCGGGTCGTCGCCGTAGAGCAGGCCGCCGATGCGATCGAGGAATTCGTCGCGGCGGAAGATCGGGCTTGCCGGCTGCACGCCGGCCTCGGCGATGGCGCGCTCGACGCGGTCGATGGTGCGCGGATGGGTGGCGAAGAGGTCGAACTCGCGCTCGGCCCCGGCCTTGCCGGCGATGCGGTTCAACAGCGCCGAATCCTCGGCCAGCGAGGCGAGGAAATGGGCCTGGGCGATCGGCGCATAGCCGGTCTGCGCCAGGTAGCGCACGCCGAGCGAGTCGGCCTCGAACTCCTGCTCGCGCGAGAAGCTCTGCAAGTAGAGCTCGCCGCCGATCTGGGCGATCTGGCCGATGACGTCGCTGCCGAGCAGCAGCGCCAGGGCGGTGGCGCCGAGGCCGACGGTGACGGCGCGGCCGTAGCGTTCGGCGGGATGGCGGGCGACGACATGGCCGATCTCGTGCGCCAGCACGCCGGCCAGCTCGGCCTCGTCGCCGGCGAGCGCGATCAGGCCGCGGGTGACGTAGATGTAGCCGCCGGGCAGCGCGAAGGCGTTGACCACCGGGCTGTTGAGCACGGTGAAGCGGAACTCCTGCCCGCCGAGGCCGGCATTGGCGACCAGCCGCCCGCCGATGCCGGCGACATAGGCGCCGATCTCGGGATCGTCGTAGACGCCGCCGAAGCGCGCCAGCACCTTGGGATGCTCCTCGGCGCCGACCTTCTTCTCCTGCTCGGGCGACATGAACATGGTGAAGGCGCTGCCTTGCGCCTGGGCCGGAGCCTCGGCGCAGGCGCCGAGCAGCGCCAGCGCGAGCGCGACGACGAACGGGCGGAGCACGCGCGGCATCATTCGTTCAGGACCTCGATCTGCTCGGGGTGGTTGATCTCGATCCGCGGCGCGCTCTGGCCCTTGATCCAGCCGCGCACGCGCAGCTTGCGGCCGGCGAGCTCCTGCGGCACCAGGCGGGCGCGCGCGAAGGAATCGTCGCCGGGCGGCACGATGACGGCGACGAAGTCGCGGCCGAAGTCCGGCCCGAAATAGAGATAGGTGCGGCCCTTGAAGACATTGACCCGCGGCACCCGCCCCTCGACGAGCTGGAACGTGCCGATCAATTGCGGCGTTTCCGTGACTTCACGCACCTTGTAGAAGGGGTCGGCCCAGATGCCCCGCCGTTCCGCGCGCGCCGCGCGCTCGAGCGCCAGCATCTCGGCGACCAGCGCGGTGTTGTCGGCGAAGCTGTAGACGCGGGCGAAGCCGGCGCCGATGAGCTCGCCCTGCAGCCAGCGCCCCTCGGCGTCGTAGAGATGCGCGAGCGCGCGGCCGTTGCGGTCGGTGCGCCGGCCGCCATAGCCCAGGCTGACCCGCCGGCCCAGCGCCAGCGATTCGAGCGCCGCCTTGGCCTCCTCGGCGAGCGGCCAGGTCGGGAAGCCCACGCGGCCGAGCGGCAGCTTCGGCGCCTGGATGCCGACCAGGCGGACCTGGCGGCCATCGGCGAGCACGACGGTGTCGCCGTCGACGACCTCGCGCACCACGGCGCCGCCGCCGGGGGCGAGACGCGCCGGCATCTCGGCCGACGCGGGCCAGGGCAGCAGGACAACGAAGAGCGCGAACGCAATCAGCCGGCGCATGCGCCGACTATAGCACGCGCGGCCCGCCCTCAGCGCGCGCTGCGGACCTCGTCCTCGAGGCTGAACAGCGGCAGCGTGTCGAAGCCCTTGATCTCGAACTCGCCCTTCGGCGCGACCACGAAGTCGTTGCGGATCAGGTCGGCGGTCGCCGCCGGCAGGGTGATGCGCATTGGCTCGGAGAACTGCTCGAGCCGCGCCGCCAGGTTCACCGCCGGGCCGAAGATGTCGTAGACGTATTTCTGGATGCCGACCAGCGAGCCGATCACCGGCCCGGTGGCGATGCCGACGCGGCAGCGCCACTGGTTCGGGTGCGAGGCGTTGCGCCGCTCGAGATAGCGGCGCATGCGCAGCGCCACCCGGGCGATGTTGGTGGCGTGGTCGGGGTTGGCCTCGGGCAGGCCGGACACCGCGACGTAGGCGTCGCCGATGGTCTTGATGCGCTCGCAGCCGAACAGCTCGACGATGCGGTCGAAGGCCGAGAAGATGTCGTTGAGCTCGGCGACGATCGCCGCCGGGTCGCGCGACACCGCCATGCTGGTGAAGCCGACGAAATCGAGCATCAGCACCGAGGCGGCGTCGAAGCGCTGCGGCGTGGTGGTGCCGAAGTCCTTCATCTCCTCGTAGACGCTGCGCGGCATGATGTTGAGCAGCAGCTTCTCGACCCGCTCCTTCTCCTTCTGCAGCTCGCGCGCGTTCTTCTCGGCCATGCGCGAATAGGAGTCGAGCATGTACTCGGCCTCCTTCTGCTTGCTGACGTTGGCCGCCTCGACCACCAGCAGCGCCCGCCCGGCCACGGTCTCGGGCCGGAGCTGCACCGCGAGGCTGAGCGTGCGTGGCCCGCTCTTCACCTCGGCCTCGTAGGAAAAGGGCCGCCCGGCGGCGAGGCGCTCGCGGGCGCGCGCCGCGTCGAGCCCCGCCAGCCGCTCGGCCAGGCCGTCCTCGGCCGCGCCGGTCGGCGGGAACCACTCGAAGAAGCGGGCGTTCTCGAACAGCAACGTCCAGTCCGCGGCGTCGGCCAGGGCGACGCCGACGCCGAGCGTCTTCAGGCCGTGTTCGAGCAGGGCCGGATCGGTCATCGCCGCGCTCAGCCCGCGCGCGCCACGATCTGCGGCTCGCGGCGCAGGATCTCGCGCCTGAGGTACTCGACGTCGGCGGGCGCGAAGTCGAACTCCTCGAGCGTCTCGGCGAACAGCGTCGCCATCTCGGCGAAATCCTCCGCCGTGATCCTGAGCGGCGCGTGCACCCGCTGCAGCACGTCGTCGCTGTAGGCCGCCGGCCCGCCCATGATCGCCGACACGAACTTGGTCTGGTGGTCGATCAGGGCGCGCATGTCGACACCGGCGAAATAGCGCTGCAGGCGCGGCGAATCGAGCACCTTGTCGTAGAAGGCCGACACCACCTTGCGGACCTTGGCGAACCCGCCGCAACGCTCGAAGATCGTCTGTGCCATTGCTGGAACCCCCTGTTCGCGGCCGCGCCAAGCTCGGGCCGGCGTGCCCCCGAAGGTCGGGGATTGTCGCCGCATATGGCGGGCGGCGCAACGCCGCAACGGCCGCCGCCCGCCACCATCGCGAAAGCCTTGGACGGCCGGAAACTTTCTCCTAAACTCCGCCGCGTTGCCTGCGGGCGAGCTTGGGGGGAACCGAGGTGCGCCAGTGCTTTGCTTGGCTCGCGCCGGTCTTGGCGCTGGTCGTGGTCGCCGGCGCCGCGCCGGCGCGCGCGGACGACCCCGACTTCATCGCCCTCTCGGTCGGCTACTACGACATCCTTCACAACGAGGAGCCCGCCGGCGAGGCGCGGATCGAGTACCGCTCCGACAAGAAGCTGTGGATATTCAAGCCGTTCGTCGGCCTGATGGGCACCACCGACAGCACGGTGCACGCCTATGCCGGCATCCTGGTCGACATCTTCCTCGGCCGGCGGCTGGTGCTGACGCCGAGCTTCGCCCCCGGCCTCTATCACGAGGGCGACGGCAAGGACCTCGGCCACGTCGTCGAGTTCCGCTCGCAGATCGAGCTCGCCTACCGCTTCGACGACCGCTCGCGGCTCGGCATCAGCTTCAACCATATCTCGAACGCCAGCATAGGCGACCACAATCCGGGCGTCGAGACCCTGGCAATCACCTACGCGATCCCGACTTCGCGGCTGTTCGGCCGGTGAGGAGCGCGGGGCGATGACTGCGGTGCGCAGCGGCGGCCGCGTCCTTGTCGACGCGCTGATCGGCCAAGGGGTCGACACGGTCTTCTGCGTGCCGGGCGAGAGCTATCTCGCCGCGCTCGACGCGCTCTACGATTCGCGCAACCGCATCCGCCTGATCGTCTGCCGCCACGAGGCCGGCGCCGCCAACATGGCCGAGGCCTACGGCAAGCTCACCGGCCGGCCGGGGGTGGCCTTCGTCACCCGCGGCCCCGGCGCCTGCCACGGCTCGATCGGCCTGCATACCGGCTTCCAGGATTCGACGCCGATGCTGATGCTGATCGGCCAGGTGCAGCGCGAGGCCGCCGAGCGCGAGGCGTTCCAGGAGATCGACTACCGGCGCATGTTCGGCCAGCTCGCCAAGTGGGTCGGCCAGATCGACGACGCCGAGCGCATCCCCGAGCTGATGAGCCGCGCCTTCCACACCATGCTGGCGGGCCGTCCCGGGCCGGTGGTGCTGGCGCTGCCCGAGGACATGCAGCGCGACGAGGTTGCGGTCGCCGACCTCGGCCCCCATCACCGGGTCGAGCCGCATCCGGGCGCCGCCGCGCTGGCGCGCCTGCGCGAGCTCCTGGCCGCGGCCGAGCGCCCGCTTCTCCTGGTCGGCGGCGGCGGCTGGAGCGCCCAGGCCGCGGCGGATATCGGCGCCTTCGCCACGGCCAACGCCTTGCCGGTGGCGGCCTCGTTCCGCTGCCAGGACTATGTCGACAATTCGCTGCCCTGCTATGTCGGCGATCTCGGCACCGGGCCGAACCCGGCGCTGCTCAGGCGGGTCGGCGAGGCCGATCTGCTGCTGGTCATCGGGCCGCGGCTCGGCGAGATCACGACCCAGGGCTACAAGCTGCTGAAACCGCCGCGCCTCAAGCAGGCGCTGGTCCATATCCATGCCGATGCCGAGGAGCTGGGCCGGGTCTATTACCCCGACCTTGCCATCAATTCGTCCGCCGGGCCGTTCGCGGCGGCGCTGCGCGCGCTGGCGCCGGTCCCCTCGCCGAGATGGGCCGACTGGGCCCAGGCGGCGCGCGCCGACTACGAGGCGAGCCTTAAGCCCGCGGGTAGCATCGGCGCGCTCGACATGAGCGCGGCGATGCGCACCTTGCGCGAGACCCTGCCGGCCGACAGCATCGTCACCATCGATGCCGGCAATTTCTCGGGCTGGGCGCAGCGCTACTGGCCCTTCCGCCGCTATCGCAGCCAGCTCGGCCCGACCAGCGGCGCGATGGGCTACGGCGTCCCGGCGGCGGTGGCGGCGGCGCTGGTCGAGCCCGAGCGGCGCACCGTCGCCTTCGTCGGCGACGGCGGCTTCCTGATGAGCGGCCAGGAGCTCGCCACCGCGGTGCAGTACGGCGCCCGGCCGCTGGTCCTGGTGTTCAACAACGGCATGTACGGCACCATCCGCATGCACCAGGAGCGCGACTTCCCCGGCCGCGTCATCGGCACCGAGCTGCGCAACCCCGATTTCGCGGCGCTGGCCCGCTCCTTCGGCGCCTTCGGCGCGACGGTGGAAAAAACGGCCGAGTTCAAGCCGGCGCTCGACGAGGCGCTCGCCGCCGGCAGCGCCGCGCTGCTCGACCTGCGCATCGACCCCGAGGCGATCTCGACCCGCACCAGCCTGAGCGCGATCCGCCAGGCCAGCCAGGCGCGGCGCAAGGCGTGAAGCGGGCCGGCCGGCGGTTGACGCCGGCACCGGGGCGGGCCTACATGCTGAACGGACGTCCCCGTAGCTCAGCCGGATAGAGCACAGGATTCCTAATCCTGGGGTCGCAGGTTCAAATCCTGCCGGGGACGCCAATTTTCTCGGCCGCCCGGCGGACCGCCCTCGACCGCCGGTATGGTGCTCATGCGGCCTTATGCGCCGGGATGCGACGCAATTCGGCCTTCAGGCGCCGCTCGGCGTGCCACAGGTCGAAGGCCGCCTGCATTCGCAGCCAGAGCTCGGCGCCGTTGCCGCAGAAGTGCCCGAGCCGCACCGCCATGTCGGGCGACACCGCCATGTCGCCGGCCATGATCCGGTGCAGGGTCTGGCGCGTCACCCGCAGTTGCCGCGCCGCCGCGCTGACGCTCAGCCCGAGCGCTGGCAGCACGTCATCGCGCAGGATGACGCCGGGATGCGTCGGCGCCATCGACGGCGGCTTGGTTACGGGATACTCGCGCCTGCGGGTCATGCCTCGCTCCTAGTGATATTGCTCCAAATCGACGGCCCAGGCGTCGCCGTCACGCCATTCGAACGTTATCCGCCACGGTCCGTTGACCCTCAGGCTGTGCCGCCGCGGACGGCCACGCAGGGCGTGGCGGCCGAACCCCGGCAGGTCGAGGTCCGCGACCCGCTGCGCCGCGTGCAGCGCCGTCAATCGCGCGCGGCACCTCTCCACCAGGTCAGGCCGGATCTTGCGCGCGTCGTCACTGACGAAAAGGTCGCGCAGGCCCTTGTGGCGGAAAGCGCGGATCACGGCGGCAGTTGTAGCGTATGACGCGACATATGTAAATCATGGCGAGACAGGCGGCCGGGACGAGGAGAGCGCTCGCCCTCGCCACCCCGCCCGTGCTAGGCTTGCGCCAATCGCCCATGATCCGCCCCCGCGCGGGGGCGCAAGTCGAGGTTCGCGATGCCGATCCCGATCCCTGCGAACGAGGCCGAGCGGCTGGCGGCGCTGCGCCGCTACGGCGTGCTCGACAGCATGCCCGAATTCGCCTACGACAGCATCGCCGAGCTGGCGGCGCAGATCTGCGGCGCGCCGGCGGCCTTCATCGGCCTGATGGACGACCGGCGCGAATGGTTCAAGGCCAAGTACGGCATGCCGGCCGAGATGACCGAATGCCCGCGCGACCTCACCGTCTGCGCCGCCACCGTCTGCATGAACGACCTGGTCTACGTGCCCGACCTGAGCGAGGACGAGCGCTTCAAGGACTACGGCACCGTCACCGGCGAGCCGCACGTGCGCTTCTATTGCGGCATGCCGCTGATCACGCCCGAGGGCTACGCGCTCGGCACCCTCTGCGTCATCGACTTCGAGCGGCGCGAACTCAGCCCGGCGCAATGCGACGCCGTGCGCCGGCTCGCCCAGCAGGCGGTGGCCCAGCTCGAGCTGCGCCGCCAGCTGATCGAGCGCGACGCGATGCTCAAGCAGATCGACGAGGCGCGCGCGGCGCTGATGGCCGAGAGCGAGAAGTCCGAGCGGCTGCTCTTGAACATCCTGCCCGCCTCGATCGCCAGCGAGCTCAAGGAGAAGAACCGCGTCGAGCCGCGCTATTACGAATCGGCGACCATCCTCTTCGCCGACTTCCAGGGCTTCACCCGGCTGACCGAGCGCTTCGAGCCGGCCCGGCTGGTGCAGCAGCTCGACCAGCATTTCGCCCATTTCGACGAGATCGCCGAGCGCAACCGGCTGGAGA
>CAYTWJ010000086.1:9126-10410 GCA_964442055.1 uncultured Rhodospirillaceae bacterium
CTATCTCTGCGTCGGCGGCCTGCCCGAGCCCAACCGCAGCCATGCCGCCGACGCCTGCCTGGCCGCGCTGCAGATGCAGGCGGTCACCGCCCGCATCAACGCCCAGCGCGAGAAGCTGCGCCTGCCGCCCTGGCACCTGCGCGTCGGCGTCAATACCGGCGGCGTCGTCGCCGGCGTGGTCGGCCGGCGCAAGTTCACCTACGACGTGTGGGGCGACTCGGTGAACGTCGCCCAGCGCATGGAGTCGGCCTGCGAGCCCGGCCGGGTCAACATCTCGGCCGGCACGCGCCACCGCGTCGAGGCGCTGTTCGCGACCGAGCCGCGCGGCACCGTCGAGGTCAAGCACAAGGGGCCGATGGAGATGTTCTTCCTCGACCGCATCCGCGCCGAATTCTCGGCCGACGCCGCCGGCACGGTACCCAACGAACGCTTCTGGAGCGCCGCCGCCTGAGCGGCCCGGCGGCAAACCCGCCGGGCCGGCCCGGTGGGCGCGCCGTTCCGTCACTGGCAGCTCGCGGCGTAGTAGCCGGCGACGCCGATGCTGGCCTGGAGATGGGCTGCGTTGCCGCTCACGTCGGTCACCCGCACCGCCAGGCCATGATCGGGCATGACGTTGACGATGGCCGGGCGCCCGAACACGTGCCGGCCGGCGCCGCTCTGCAAGAGATTGAGCGCGGCGGCGGGGGTGTGGCTTTGCGTCGCCAGGTCCTTGTGATGCACCTCGACGAAGACGTTCGCCGGATTCAGGCTCTGCCCGGTGTCGACGTAGACCGAGATGTCCTGCACGACGAAAACCTCGCCGGCGCCGACCTGCGGGTCGACGGTGGTGGTGAAGTCCCAGATGTTGTTGCCCGAGAAACCGCCGGGCAGCTGCGCGTAGCGCAGGACGTCGCCGGCGACGCAGCCGGAGCCGGATTTCGGCGGCGCGGCATCGGCCGGCGCGACGGCGAAGCCGGCGAGCGACGCCGCCAGCGCGGCGGCGAGCAGTCTCTTGTTCATCGGAACCCTCCATCGATGCGGGCCGCTGAGGCCCCGAGGCGGCGCGGCACGATGCCGCGCCGGATCGAGCGAAACGATGCCGCGCGCGCTTCTCCCGGATTTCGGGCTCCCGGGATAATTGTTTCATTTGTTTCCGGCCGCTCTTGTGCGGCCATGCGGGCGACCGTTAACTTGCGGCCGGGATCGGAGGCGCAAAGCCATGAACGAGCGCGCGCAAAGCATCGGCAGCTTCGACTACGTCATCGTCGGCGCCGGCACGGCGGGCTGCGCGCTCGCCAACCGGCT
>CAYTWJ010000087.1:0-10402 GCA_964442055.1 uncultured Rhodospirillaceae bacterium
GCCCGGTGCCCACCGGCACCGTCGACTTGGTGATGACGACGGCGTAGCCGTCGAGCGCCGCGGCGATCTCGCGCGCCGCGCCGTAAACGTAGGAAAGGTCGGCCTCGCCGTCGCCGCGCCGCGACGGCGTGCCGACGGCGATGAACACCGCGTCGGCGCGATGCACCGCCGGGGCGAGTTCGGTGGTGAAGGAAAGGCGGCCGGCGGCGACGTTGCGGGCGACCAGATCATCGAGTCCCGGCTCGAAGATCGGAATGCCGCCGTTCCGCAGCTCGCCGATGCGCCCGCCGTCGCGATCGACGCAGACCACGTCGTGGCCGAATTCCGAAAAGCAGGCGCCCGACACCAGGCCGACATAACCGGTGCCGATCATCGCGACATGCATGGCGGCCGTTCCCTACCCTTTCAGCGACGGCGCGAGATCGCGCAGCCAGGCGGCGAACTCGCCGCGCAGGTCGCCGCGGGCCAAGGCGAAGGCGACGTTGGCCTGCAGGAAGCCGACCTTGTCGCCGCAATCGAAGCGCGTGCCGGCGAAGCGGTAGCCGTGAAAGGGGGCGCCGCCGATCAGCCGCGCCAGCGCGTCGGTGAGCTGGATCTCGCCGCCCGAGCCGCGCTCGCCCCGGGCGAGCTCGGCAAAGACCTCGGGCTGCAGGATGTAGCGGCCGATCACCGACAGCGTCGACGGCGCGGCCTTGGGCTCGGGCTTCTCGACCAGCCCCCTGACCTCGACCGCGCGGCCGCTCTCCGGCCCGGGCGAGAGCACGCCGTAGCGCCGGGTATGCTCGCGCGGCACGTCCATCACCGCGACCATGTTGCCGCCGAGCGCGGCATGGGCGTCGACCATCTGCTTGAGCGCAGGCGTCTCGGCGAGGATCAGGTCGTCGGCGAGCAGCACCGCGAAGGGCTCGTCGCCGACCAGGTCGCGCGCGCAGGCGACCGCGTGGCCCAGCCCGAGCGGCTCGATCTGCCGGGTGTAGGCGACCTGGCCGGCACGCGGCATCCACTCTTTGATCGCCGCCAGCAGGTCGTGCTTCTGGCGCGAGGCCAGCACGTCCTCGAGCTCGTAGGAGCGGTCGAAATGGTCCTCGATCGCCGCCTTGCCGCGGCCGGTGACGAAGATGAACTGCTCGATGCCGGCGGCGCGCGCCTCCTCGACCGCGTACTGGATCAGCGGCTTGTCGACCACCGGCAGCATCTCCTTCGGCATCGCCTTGGTGGCGGGCAGAAAGCGCGTGCCCAGACCGCCGACGGGAAAAACGGCCTTGCGAACCCTGCGCGTCATCGGGAATGGCTCTCGCTGCGAACCGGGGGCGGTGTACCCGGCGACGGTCTCGTTGTTTTCCGAAAAGCGGCTGTCCTTTTACGCCGGGGCCCGGCCGGAGGCAACCCTGCCGGGGGCGGGTGGCCGTTCATTCGCCGAGCAGCAGGTCCTTGGCGGCGTTGATCTGGCTCGCCAGGTAGGTCGAGCCGCCCTGATCGGGGTGCAGCTTCTTCATCAGCCGGTGGTAGGCGGCGCGAATCTCTTCCGCGCTCGCCTCGGGCCCGACGCCGAGGATCTCGCGCGCCTGCTCGGGCGTCATGCCGGCGCCGCGCGGCGGCGCCGCGCCGGCTCCGCCCTGGCCGCGGGCGCGCTCGCGCCAGTCGTCGCCGACGGCGCGGTCGAGGTAGGTCTCCAGCAGCGCCGCCGCCTGGTTGTCGTGCATCCGGCATTCGCTCAGCAGCTTGAGCAGCGACTCGAAATCGAGCTCCTCGAGCTTGGCGCCGGCGAAGGCGCCGCGCAGCACCACGCCCGAGATCTCGCCCGAATCGTGGTCGAGCATCATGCGCAGATAGGCCGTCTCGACGGTCGAACTGTCGCCGGCGGCGTCGGCGTCGCCGGCCGGCCGCCAGCCGGGACCGCCGCCGAAGCCGCCGAAGCCGCCCGGAAACGGGAAGCCGCCGGGCCAGCGGCCGAGCGCGATCAGCACGCCCGAGCCGAGCAGGGTGGCGAGCCACAGCCGCCCGGTGAGCAGCGCGTAGAGCGCGCCGGCGCCGCAGATCGCCGCGCCGGCGATCCGGATCGTCCGCGCCAGTTTGCGCGGATCGGCATTGACGAAGGCGTAGACGAGCAGCAGCCCGGCCAGCAGCAGGCAGACGCCGAGCGCGAAATAGCCGATCATCCGCGCCCCAATTGCCGCGTCAGCTGCAGCGCCGCGCCGCCGCTGCGCCGCGCATAGTCGGCGAGCGCCGCCCGGCCGCCGGCGGCGAAGACCGCCACCGCCGACAGGAGCTCACGCAGGGTGCGCGCGCTCGAGGCGTCGAAATGGCAGTAGGCGCCGCCGCTCAGCCGCGCCAGCTGGCGGAAGGCCTCGGCCGCCGCCGGGTCGCCGCCCTCGTGGAAGAAGAAGCCCGGCACGCCGAGCATGCCGAGCTCGCCGGCGAGCTGGCCGAGCTCGTCGAGCCTTTCCTCCATGCAGTCGCCGACATAGACCAGCGCGGCGATCTTGTGGCGCCCGGCCTCGGCGACGGCGTGGCGCAGCACCTTGCGGATCTGGGTCTGCCCGCCGAGGCAGCGGACGGCGGTCATCAGCCGCATCAGCCGCTCGGCATCCGACACCCAGGCCGACGACTTGCATTCGCCGAAGCCGCGGAAGAACACCAGCTGCACGTCGAGGCCGCCGATCGCCGCGGTCTCGCCGAACATCTCCGCCTGCAGGTGGCAGGCGCGGTCCCAGGTCGGCTGGCGGCTGGCGGTGGCGTCGATGGCGAAGATCAGCCGGCCGCGTCCGCCCGCCGGCCTGGCTTGCGGCAGCGCCGCGAGCTTGCGGCGGAAGGCCTCGATCTCGTCCTGCGACGATGTCGCCGCCGGCGCGTCGTCCTTGCGCTCGATGTCCCGGGCCATGCGCCACCTGTCCTCCCAATCCTACTAGATTGGGTCTCCGGCGCCCAAGTCCAGCGCCGCCGCGCCGCTGGACCGCGCCGGGCCGCCATGGAATGATCGGGACGGCCGACCGGCCTGGAGGAGCGGCGTGATCTGCCCGAGCTGCCGGACCGACAACCCCGACGGCGCCCGCTTCTGCACCGGCTGCGGCGGCGCGCTCGGCCGCGCCTGCCCGCAATGCGGCAGCGCCGTGGCGGCGAGCTTCCGCTTCTGCCCGGCCTGCGGCCACGGCCTCGAGGCGGCGCCCCCGGCGGCAGCGTCGATCGAGGCGGCGCGCCGGCAGGTGGCGATCCTGTTCGCCGACCTGAGCGGCTTCACCCGCCTTTCCGGCAGCCTCGACCCCGAGGAGACGCACGCCCTGCTCGACCGCTTCTTCGCCGCCGTCGATCGCGCCGTCGCCGCCTATGGCGGGCGGGTGGACAAGCATATCGGCGACGCGGTGATGGCGGTCTTCGGCGCGCCGGTGGCCCACGGCAACGACGCCGAGCGGGCGCTGCGCGCCGCGCTCGAGGTGCATGCCGGGGTGGCCGCGCTCGCCGCCGACACCGGGCGCGCCCTCGCCGTCCATGTCGGCGTCGCCAGCGGCGAGGTGGTGGCGAGCGGCACCGGCAGCGAGCTGCACCGCGAATACACCGTCACCGGCGATTCGGTGAACCTCGCCGCCCGCCTCACCGAGCGGGCGCAATCGGGCGAGACGCTCATTTCCGACGCGCTGCGCCGCGCCGCCGGCGACCTGGCCGTCGTCGAGAGCGCGGGCGAGATCGAGCTCAAGGGATTCGCCCGGCCACAAGCCGTCTGGTGCCTGCACGGCATCCGGGCGGTGGGTAGTGTGGCGCGCCCGCCTCTGGTCGGGCGGCAGCCCGAGCTCAGGCAGTTCACCGGCGTTCTCGCCGCTGCCGGCGAAACCGGGCGCGGCGCGGCGGTGCTGCTGCGCGGCGAGCCCGGCATCGGCAAGACGCGGCTGGCCGAGGAGTTCGAGCGCATCGCCGGCCGTCGCGGCTTTGCCTGCCACGCGGGCCTGGTGCTCGATTTCGGTGCCGGCAAGGGCGAGGACGCGATTCGCACCGTGGTGCGGCGGCTGGTCGGCTTGCCGGCCGGCGCCGGCAAGTCGGTGCGCGCCGAAACGGCCGAGCGCGCGATCGCCGCGGGCGACGTGGCCGAGGACCAGCGCGCCGCGCTCGCCGACCTGCTCGACCTGCCGCAAGGGGGTGCCGCCGGCGCGCTCTGGCAGGCGATGGACAGCGCGATGCGCAGCCGCACCTTGCAGGAGACGCTCGGCGGCCTGGTCCGCCGTGCCGCCGCGCGCAAGCCCCTCCTGATCAAGGTCGAGGACGTGCACTGGGCCGACCCGCCGCTGCTCGGCCAGCTCGCCGCGATCGCCCGCGCCGCCGCCGCGGCGCCGGCGGTGCTGGTCATGACGACGCGCATCGATGGCGACCCGATCGACCAGGCCTGGCGCGCCGGCAGCCGCGGCTGCCCGCTGTTCACCATCGACCTTGCGCCATTGAGCGGCGAGGAGGCCGTCGAGCTCGCCGCCGGCATCCGCAGCGCCGAGCCGACGCTGATCGAGCGCTGCATCGCGCGCGCCGACGGCAACCCGCTTTTCCTCGAGCAGCTCCTGCGCAACATCGAGGACGCCGAGGCCGAGACGATCCCGGCCTCGCTGCAGAGCCTGGTCCAGGCGCGCGTGGACCGCCTGCCGGCAAAGGACCGCCAGGCATTGCAGGCGGCCGCGGTGATCGGCCAGCGCTTCGACCTGGCGCCGCTGCGCCACCTGCTCGGCGACAGCGCCTACGACGCCACCACGCTGCTGCAACGCCAGCTGGTGCGCCCCGACGGCGAGGGCTTCCTGTTCGCCCACGCGCTGGTGCGCGACGGCGTCTACGCCGCGCTGCTCAAGGCGCGCCGGCGCGAGCTGCACGCCAGCGCCGCCGCCTGGTACGCCGGGCGCGATCCGCTGCTGCACGCCGAGCATCTCGAGCGCGCCGAGGACCCGGCGGCAGCCGCCGCTTACCTCGCCGCGGCCGCGGCACAGGCAGCCGCCTTCCGCTACGAGCGGGCGCTCGGCCTGGTCGAGCGCGGCCTGGCGCGGGCCGGTGCCGGCGACCGTACCGCGCTCGACCTCCTGCGCGGCGAAGTGCTGCACGAGCTCGGCCGGGTCGAGGAGGCCATCGCCGCCTACGGCCGCGCCGAGGCGTCCGCCGGCAGCGACGACGAGCGCTGCCGGGCGCTGATCGGCCGCGTCGCCAGCCTGCGCATCCTCGCCCGGCACGACGAGGCCCTCGCCACGGCGGCCCGCGCCGAGGAGATCGCCACCGCGCGCCAGTTGACCGCCGAGCTTGCGCGCATCAACTACCTGCGCGGCAACCTCTGCTTCATGCGCGGCGATATCGACGAGTGCCTGCAGGCCCATCGGCGCTCGCTCGCCTTCGCGCAGGCGATCGCCTCGCCCGAGGCGGAGGCGCGGGCCCTCGGCGGGCTCGGCGATGCCTACTACCTGCGCGGGCGGATGCGCTCGGCCTTCGAGCATTTCGACCGCTGCGTCCGCCTGGCCGAGGCGAACGGCCTGGTGCGCGTCGGCGTCGCCAACCGCGCCATGCGCGGCGATTCGCGTTGCTATCTGCTGGAGATGGACGCCGGCCTCGTCGACGTGATGACCGCCCTCGACGGCGCCCGCCGCATCGGCGATTACCGCGCCGAGCTGGTTGCCGTCACCTCGGCCGGCATCCTGCAAGCCGATCTCGGCAATCTCGCCGAGGCGCGGCGGCTCAACGAGGAAGGCATCGCGCTGGCGCGGCGCGTCGGCGCCGGCAATTTCGAAGGCGAGGCGCTGGGCGGCCTCGGCGCCATCCTTTGCCAGCAAGGCGATCTCGCCGACGGGCGGCGGATGATCGACCGGGCGCTCGAGCTGGCCCGTGCCACCGGCATGAGCTACATGGGGCCGATCGTGCTGTCCTGGGTGGCGCGCTTCGGCGCCGACGCGGCGGCGCGCGCCGCGGCGCGAGCGGAGGCCGAGGCGATCCTGGCGCAAGGCTGCGTCGGCCACAATTACCTCTGGTACTACCGCGACATGATCGACGTCGCGCTGGCCGAGGCCGATTGGCCCGGCGCCGAGCGCTACGCGGCTTGCCTGGAAGACTATACGCGCGCCGAGCCGTTGCCGCTGTCGGACCTGGTGGTCGCGCGCGGCCGCGCGCTCGCCGCCTTCGGCCGCGGCCGGCGCGACGACGCATTGGCGGCAGAACTCGGGCGTCTGGCCGAGAGGACGCGCGCCGCCGGGATGAAGCCGCTGCTCCCTGCCCTGGATGCCGCGCTGGCCGGCTGAACGCCGCTCAGCCGGCGGCCGCGGCGGCCACCGCCGGCGCCGGCAGGTTGAGCAGCGCCATGAGCTGGCGCACCTCGTTGCGCGCGGCGATGTGCGACAGGCTGAGCTCGCCGCCGACCCCGCCGGCGCCGAGATCGAGCAGCGTCAGGCCGGACAAGAACAGCTCGCGGTAGATCACCCGTTCGCCGAAGCCCGGCGCCAGGCGGAAGCCGATGCGCCCGGCGAGCGATTCCAGCGCCGCGCCGATGCGCTGCTTGTTGCGCGCGTCGAGATGCGACAGGCGGTTGCGCATCACCACCCAGTCGATGTGGCCGCGGTCGCGCAGGAGACGCCGCTTGCGCTGCTCCCAGACCATCTCGGAATAGCGGCTCGGCCGGATCACCGCATAGGTCTCGGGATCGATCACGGCGAGCAGGTCGAGGTCGACGAAGCTGTCGTTCATCGGCGTCAGCAGCGTGTCGGCGTAGGAATGGCCGAGGCGGGCCAGGAAGTTGTCGCTGCCCGGGCAGTCGACGACGATGAAGTCGTGCCGCGGCGCGAAGGCGGCCAGCGCCGCCTCGAGCCGCGCCCGCTCGTCGGCCTCGGCCGTTTCGCGCATCGTCTCGCCGCTCGGCGCGATCACGGCATGGCTCGGCATCGGCAGGCTGATGCCGTTGCGCGCGCAATAGGCCTCGCGGTTCTCGAGATAGCGCGTCAGCGTGCGCTGGCGGCTGTCGAGGTCGATGGCGCCGACGCGGAAGCCGTCCTGCAGCAGGCTGACGACGACATGGACCGCGGTCGAGGACTTGCCCGACCCGCCCTTCTCGTTGCCGAGCACGATGACATGCGCCCGCGCGGCGTCGCTCATTCCCTGCCCCCGACCGGTCGCGGCGAATAGACACCCCGCCGCCGATTCGGGTCAAGCGCCGGTCCTTGACCGAAGCGGCGGCGCCGGCCGAAACTCCGCGCGCTCCGCAGAGCCGAGGCAGGGATGACCGAACGCGTCGATGCCGTGGTCGCAGGCGCCGGCGTGGTCGGCCTCGCCGTCGCGCGCGCCCTGGCTCGCGCCGGGCGCGAGGTGGTGGTGCTCGAGGCCGAGGCGGCGATCGGCACCCAGATCTCGTCGCGCAACAGCGAGGTCATCCATGCCGGCATCTATTATCCGCAAGGCTCGCTCAAGGCCCGCCTTTGCGTCGCCGGCCGTCGCGCGCTCCACGATTTCTGCGGCCGCCACGGCATCGCCCACCGGCGCTGCGGCAAGCTGATCGTCGCCACGAGCGAGGACGAGCTGCCCACCTTGCGCCGCCTGCAGGAGGCCGCGGCGGCGAACGGCCTCGCCGGCAAGGACGAGGCGCTGGTTTGGCTCGACGGCGCCGCGGCGCGCGACCTCGAGCCCGAGCTGCGCTGCACCGCCGCCCTGCTCTCGCCCGCCACCGGCATCGTCGACAGCCACGGCCTGATGCTCGCTTATCAGGGCGAGGCCGAGGCGCGGGGCGCCGCCATCGCCTTCCTGAGCCGCCTGGTCTCGGCCGAGCCGGCCGACGGCGGCTTCCGGCTGCGCGTCACGGGGCGCGGCGGCGAAAGCGAGATCGCCTGCGGCGAGCTGGTCAACGCGGCCGGGCTCGGCGCCCAGGCGCTGGCCCGCTCGATCGCCGGCATGCCGGCCAAGCTCGTGCCGCCGCTGCACTACGTCAAGGGCAGCTATTTCTCGCTCGCGGGCCGGGCGCCGTTCGCGCGGCTCGTCTACCCGGTGCCGGCGGGGGCCGGGCTCGGCGTCCACCTGACGCTCGACCTTGCCGGGCAGGCCCGCTTCGGCCCCGACGCCGAATACGTCCCGCGCATCGACTACGACGTCGACCCGGCGCGCGGCGAGGCCTTCTACGCCGCGGTGCGCCGCTACTGGCCGGCGCTCCGCGACGGCGCCTTGCAGCCCGCCTATGCCGGCATCCGGCCCAAGCTGCAGGGGCCGCAGGATCCGGCGCGCGATTTCGTCATCCAGGGCCCCGAGAGCCACGGCCTGCGCGGCCTGGTCAACCTGTTCGGCATCGAAAGCCCGGGCCTCACCGCCTCGCTCGCCATCGCCGACGAGGTCGCGCGCCGCCTCGCGCCCTGAGCGGTCAGGGATTGCCGACGGCGACGGAGCGCGCGTCGGCGGCGAGCTCGGCGATGTTGCCGGCGGTCAGGCTTTCGAGGAAGGCGACGAGGTCGCCGATCTCGGCCTCGCCCAGGCCGAGGGGGCGGATCAGCGGATCGAGCAGCGGGTTGGCCACGCCGCCGCGGTCGTAGAAGCGCACGACGGCTTCGAGCGTCGGCAGCGAGCCGTCGTGCATGTAGGGCGCGGTCAGGGCGACGTTGCGCAGGCCGGGCGTCTTGTAGGCCCAGCGGTCGGCGGGGTCGCGCGTCACCTCGTAGCGGCCGAGGTCGGACGGCCGCGGCTCGCTGACGCTGGCGAGCGCCCGCGCGTCGAGCACCGTGAACACCCCGGGCGCGAGCTCGACGCGCGTGCCGGCCGCGCCGCCGCGCATGCTGGCGGCGTAGCCGATGCCGGTATTGTGGAAGCCACCGTCGGCGAAGAGCGCGTGGTCGCCGGCCACGGCGTGGCAGGCGGCGCAGCCGGCCTTGCCGACGAAGAGGGCGAAGCCGCGCTGCGCCGCCTCGCCGAGCGCCGCCGCGTCACCGCCGAAGCGCCAGCGGTCGAATGGCGAATCGGCGGCGAGCAGCGTGCGCTGCCAGGCGGCGAGCGCCTGGCCGATGGTCTCGACCCCGGGACCGCGGCCGAAAGCGGCCTCGAACAGGCCGGCATAGTCGGCCAGCCGGCCGAGCTTGAGGATCAGCGCACCGAGCGACGGGTTGCCCATCTCGTTCGATGCCACAAGCGGCATCAGCGCCTGCAATTCGAGGCTGATCTCGCGGCCGTCGTGAAACAGCGCGCTGGCATAGGCCGCGTTCAGCACGGTCGGCGCGTTGCGCCGCACCGTGCGCCCCTCGATGCCGACGGCGGTGGCGAGCTCGTTGACGGTGAAGCCCTGCTCGGGCACGTGGCACATGGCGCAGGAGATGGTGTCGTTGTGCGACAGCCGGCGGTCGAAGAACAGCTTGCGCCCGAGCGCGACCTTGGCGGCGCTGAGCGGATTGTCGGCCGGCATGGCGAGCGGCGGCAGCCCCAGCGGCGGCCGCCCGGCGCGCGAGAGCGCCGCGCGGTCGGCCGCCCCCTCGCCGGCCATAGCGACGGCCCCGGCAAGCGCGACGGCCGCCGCCGTGGCGGCGAGCAACCGGCGCAATCCTCTCATCGCGGGTTTGGATGCGCCTCGGCAAGCAGCGTGCGCACGTCGGCGAGCACCAAGCGGGCGTCGAGGAACGAGGCGCCGTAGATGTTGCGGATGCGCCCGCCGGCGTCGACCAGGAACACCTTGAGCATGTGCCGGTAGCCGCCGGTCCAGCGGCCCTCTTCATCGCGCTCGGGCACCACGTACTGGCCGAAGCCGTCGAGGATCGGCGCGAGCGTCGCCGGCGAGGGCGTGGTGAGGAAGCGCCACTCCACCGGGCCATCCGTTCCGCCGTTGGCGTTCTCGAACAGCGCCATCACCTCGGGCGTGTCGTGCGCCGGATCGAAGCTGAGCGAGACCAGCCGCAAGGCGCCGGCCACCGCCGCGTCGCCGCCGGCCAGCTCGGCGAGCTCGGCCAGCACGGTTGCCGCCAGCGGGCAGCCACGCGCGTCGCTGCAGCGGGTGTAGATCAGGCTGACGATGCCGATGCGGCCGCGCAGCAATTCGCCCAGCCGGCGCGGCCGCCCCGCGGCGTCGAGCACGGCGCCGTCCGGGCTGCGCCCCACCACCGGCAGCGCGTAGCTCGCCGGCTCGGGCGCGGCGTAGGCGAAATCCGCCGCCGGCCCGTCCGCCGCCGCGGGCGCGGCGGCGGCGAGGCAGACGGCGGCGGCGAGCACCGGCGCGCGCATCAGCGCAGCGCGCCCGCTCCGGCCTCGGCCTGGCGCAGCGGCCCCGGCGCCCCGGCATAGAGGGCATGGGCGCCGAAGCGCATGATGTGCGGCCGGCCGAGCCGCTCGGCGGTGAAGTCGACGGCGAAGCGCTCGACCAGCTCGCGGCCGTTCCAGTCGTAGGCCTTGAGGAACTGCTCGTTGTCCTCGCCCTTCTTGTCCCAGTTGGCGAGCAGCGACGAGG
>CAYTWJ010000088.1:0-10382 GCA_964442055.1 uncultured Rhodospirillaceae bacterium
TGGGGCTGCTCGACGACCACGCCAACATGGCGCGGGCGGCGATCGTGCTCCTCGAGGCTACCGGCGATCCCGCCTATCTCGCCGAGGCCGAGGCCTGGGCCGATGTCCTCGACCGCCACTATTGGGACGCGCCGCACGGCGGCTACTTCCTCACCGCCGACGACGCCGAGGCGCTGATCACCCGCACGCGCAGCTGCGCCGACCACGCCACGCCGGCCGGCAACGCGGTCGCGCTCGGCGTCCTCGCCCGGCTCTGGCACCTCACCGGGCGCGAGCGCTACCGCGAGCGCGCCGACGCGCTGGTCGCGGGCTTCGCCGGCGAGCTCACCCGCAACTTCTTCCCGCTCGCCGGCTTCCTCAACGCCTTCGAGCTCTACCGCAACGCCGCCCAGGTGGTGCTGGTCGGCGACGCCGGCGACGCCGCCACCGCGGCGCTGCGGCGCGCGGCCTTCGCCGCCGGCCACCCCGACCGGATCGTCGCCACCGTGCCGCCAGGGGCGGAACTGCCGGCGTCGCATCCGGCGCACGGCAAGGGCATGGCCGGCGGCCGGCCGGCGGCTTATGTCTGCATCGGCGCCACCTGCACGCTGCCGCTCACCGACCCGGCGGCGCTGACCGCGACGTTGCGCGGGAGATAGACGATGCCCCAACTCTCGTTCCTGACCCCGCTCGGCGACCTGACGCTCTCGGAAGAGGACGGCGCCATCGTTTCGCTCGACTGGGGCCGCGGCCCGCCCGCCTTCCGGGCCGAAACGGCGCTGCTGGCCCGCGCCCGCGCGCAGCTCGACGCCTATTTCGACGGCCGGGCCGTCGCTTTCGATTTGCCACTGCGCCCCGCCGGCACGCCGTTCCGCCAGCGGGTCTGGGCGCTGATGGCCGCCATACCTTACGGCCGCACCATGAGCTACGGCGAGATGGCGGCGCGGCTCGGCTCCTCGGCGCGCGCGGTCGGCGGCGCCTGCGGCGCCAACCCGATCCCGATCATCATCCCCTGCCACCGCGTGCTCGCCGGCGGCGGCCGATTGGGCGGCTATTCCGGCGACGGCGGGGTCGCGACCAAGGCGGCGCTGCTGCGCCTCGAAGGCGCGCTGCTGTGAGGCCCTGCCGCGGCGCGCGCCCCCGGCCTATACTCGCCGCCGTTCAGCCCGACCGCTCCGTTTGATGGCCAGCCCCCCGCGAAACCGCCAACAGCGCCGAGAGGCCGCGCGCCGCGGCAACGCCGCGCCGGCGGCCGATCCGCGGCTCGGCCAGGCGCTGGCGCTGCAACAGCAGGGCCGCCTGCCCGAGGCCCGGCGCCTGTTCGAGCAGGTGCTCGCCGAGCGGCCCGATCATGCGGACGCGCTGCACTTTCTCGGCGTGCTCACCGCGCAAGCCGGCGACGCGGCCGGCGGGGCGCGGCTGATCGAGCGGGCGCTCGGGCTCAGCCCGGGCCGGCCGATGTATCTCTGCAACTTGGGCAAGATCTACCGCGCGCTGGGGCGCACCGACGAGGCGATCGCGCTCTACCGCCAGGCGATCGCCGTCGACGCCGCCTTCGCCCCGGCCTGGAACTTCCTCGGCATCGCGCTCGACGAGCGCGGCGAGGCGGACGAGGCGATCGCCGCCTTCGAGCGCGCCATCGCCATCGCGCCGAAATTCCCCGGCGCGCATCTCAATCTCGGCGTCGCGCTCAAGCATCGCGGCCGCGCCGCCGAGGCCGCCGAGGCCTACCGCCGGGCGCTCGCGCTCAACCCGCGCTCGGCCGAGGCCTGGTCGAATCTCGGCGCGGCGCTGAAGCAGCTCGGCGACTTCGCGGGCGCGATCGCGGCGCACGAGCGCGCGCTCGCGCTGCGCCCCGACCTCGTGCGCTCGCGCTGGGGCGCCCTCCTCACCGTGCCGATGATCTGCGAGAGCGAGGACGAGATCGAGAAGTGGCGGGCGCGCTTCGCCGCCGGCCTCGACGAGCTCGACAAGACCCTCGCCCTCGACCGCCCCGAACAGGTCGCCGACGCGGTGAGCGCGCTGATGTCGGGCACCAACTTCAACCTGCACGGCCAGGGCCGGCCCGACCGCGAGCTGCAGGAGCGCTTCGGGCGGCTGCAGCAGCGCGTCGCCGCCGCCGCGTACCCCGAGCTGTCGCGGCCGCTGGAAAAGCGCATTCCCGGCGCCGGCGAGCGGCCGCGCGTCGGCTTCGTCTCGGCCTTCTTCTACGGCCACTCGGTCTACAAGATCCACGGCCGCTGGATCACGCAGCTCGACCGCTCGCGCTTCGAAAGCCACGTCTTCCATCTCGGCCGGATCGTCGACGAGGCGACCGAGGACCTGCGCGCGCACGCCGACCACTTCCATTCCGGCTTCGCCGACGAGCGGGCGGCGATCAAGGCCATCCGCGACGCCGCGCTCGACGTGCTGATCTACACCGACATCGGCATGGAGCCGCAGGTGCAGCTCCTCGCCGCGCTGCGGCTGGCGCCGGTGCAGTGCAACGCCGGCTGCCACCCGATCACCTCGGGCCTCGCCACCATCGACTATTTCCTGACCAGCGACCTGATGGAGCCGCCGGGCGGCGAGCGGCACTATTCCGAGACCGTGGTCCGCCTGCCCAACCTGCTCGCCTCCTATCCCTGGCCGCCGGTCGAGCGCGCCGCCACGCCGCCCTCGCTCGGCGGCGACGACCCGGCCGGCCGCGTCACGTTCCTCAACCTGCAAAGCCTGTGGAAGCTGCTGCCGCGCCACGACGAGCTCTATCCGCGCATCGCCCGCGCCGCGCCGCAAAGCCGCTTCTGGTTCATCGCCGGGCGCGCGCCCGAGGTCAACGCCATGTTCCGCCGCCGGCTCGAGCGCGCCTTCGCCGCGCACGGCCTCGACGCCGGCGCCTGGTGCACGCTGCACCCGCACCTCACCCAGCTCGAGTTCTTCGGCCTGGTGCGGCGCGCCGACGTCATCCTCGACAGCATGGTCTGGTCGGGCAACAACACCTCGATGGAGGCGACCGCCTGCGACAAGCCGATCGTCACTCTGCCCGGCCCCTTCATGCGCAGCCGCCACAGCGCCGCGATCCTGGAATTCCTCGGCGTCACCGACACCATCGCGCGCGACGTCGACGACTATGTCGCGATCGCCGCCCGCCTGGCGCACGACCCGGCCGGGCGCGCGCGGCTGGCCGAGCGCATCCGCGCCGCCAAGGGCCGCATCTTCTGCGACGACGCGCCGGTGCGCGCGCTCGAGGACTTCATGCTCGGCCTGTTCGCCCGGGCCTGAGACGCAGGGGCATCGCATTTGGCTGCGGTCTGCGGTCCTCGCCCTTCGAGACGCGCCCTGCGGGCGCTCCTCAGGACGAGGAAGACCGGAAAGAACCTCATGGTGAGGAGGCCGCGCCAGCGGCCGTCTCGAACCATGAGGCCGCGATTCGCCAACTGCGATTGCCCGGGCCTGATCTGCCGGCCTTGCCCGCCGCGCCGCCGCGTAGCATAAGAACCGCCGGACAGGAGGGGCGCGATGGCGCGACGTGACGGACGGACCCCGCGGGTGCTGGTCACCGGCGGCGCGGGCTTCATCGGGTCGCATCTCTGCGAGCGGCTGCTCGCCGACGGCGCCGACGTGCTTTGCGTCGACAACTTCTTCACCGGCGACAAGTCCAACATCGAGCACCTGCTCGGCCAGCCGCGCTTCGAGCTGATGCGCCACGACGTCACCTTCCCGCTCTATGTCGAGGTCGACGAGATCTGGAACCTCGCCTGCCCGGCCTCGCCGCTGCACTACCAGCACGACCCGGTGCAGACCACCAAGACCAGCGTGCACGGCGCGATCAACATGCTCGGACTGGCCAAGCGGCTGCGCGCCAAGATCTTCCAGGCCTCGACCAGCGAGGTCTACGGCTCGCCCACCGTGCACCCGCAAAGCGAGGATTACTGGGGCAACGTCAACCCGATCGGCGCCCGCGCCTGCTACGACGAGGGCAAGCGCTGCGCCGAGACGCTGTTCTTCGACTATTACCGCCAGCACGCCTTGCGCATCCGCGTCGCCCGCATCTTCAATACCTACGGGCCGCGCATGCAGCCCGACGACGGGCGCGTGGTGTCGAACTTCATCCTCCAGGCGCTGCGCAACCAGCCGATCACGCTGTTCGGCGACGGCGGCCAGACGCGCTCGTTCTGCTACATCGACGACATGGTCGAGGGCATGGTGCGGCTGATGGCGGCGCCCGACGCGGTCACCGGGCCGGTCAATCTCGGCAACCCGGTCGAGACCCCGATCGGCGAGCTGGCGCGGCGCATCGTCGATCTCACCGGCTCGCGCTCGCCGATCGAGCACCGGCCGCTGCCGGAAGACGACCCGCCGCAGCGTCAGCCCGACATCGGGCTCGCCCGCCGCATCCTCGGCTGGCAGCCGGGTGTCGCCCTCGACGACGGCCTGAAGCGCACCATCGCCTATTTCGAGCGCGTGCTCGCCGGCGGCTGAGCCGGCGGCTTGCCGCTCCGGGGAAGGATTCGCTAAAGTCCCGCTCAGACGGGGAAAACCGCAAGCCAGTGGTGCGGATAAGGCGCGCGAGTCCCAGTCGCTGTGCTTGATCCGCACCACAACTGACTGGGTTTGCTAGTGGTTCGGCCCGACGGATCGGGTACGATCCGCCGGATTCGAACCACTGGGGGGACGCCATGGCCGGCAGCGAGATCACCATCCGGGCGCATGACGGCGGCTCGTTCATGGCCTATCTCGCCAGGCCCGCCGCGGGCAAGGGGCCCGGGGTGGTGGTGATCCAGGAGATCTTCGGCGTCAACAAGGTGATGCGCGGCATCGCCGACGGCCTGGCCGAGGCCGGCTACCTGGCCCTCTGCCCCGACCTCTTCTGGCGCCAGGAGCCCGGCATCCAGCTCACCGACCAGAGCGACAAGGAATGGGCGCGGGCCTTCGAGCTGTTCCAGGGCTTCGACGTCGACAACGGCGTGCGCGACATCGCCAGCACCATCGCGCACCTGCGCAAGCTGCCCGGCTGCAGCGGCAAGGTCGGCGCGGTCGGCTACTGCCTGGGCGGCCGCCTCGCCTACCTGGCCGCGACGCGCACCGATTCGGACGCCTCGGTCGGCTATTACGGCGTCTACATCCAGGAGCATCTGGCCGAGGCTAAGAGCATCGGCAAGCCGCTCATGCTGCACGTCGCCGAAGAGGACGAATTCGTGCCCAAGGCGGCGCAGGAGAAGATCTTCGCCGGCCTGGCCGGCCACAAGCTGGTGACGATACATCGCTATCCGGGCATGGGCCACGCCTTCGCCCGCGTCGGCGGCAAGCATTACGACAAGGCCAGCGCCGAGCTGGCCAACAAGCGCAGCCTGGATTTCTTCAAGCAGCATCTCGGCTGAGCGACGCGAGGGGGGAGAAGGACATGAGCATGGCGTTCCGGATCGAGCGGGTCGGCGGACCCGAGGTGATGCAGTGGATCGACATGCCGGTGGGCGACCCCGGCCGCGGCGAGCTGCGCATCCGCCACACCGCCGTCGGCCTCAACTACATCGACACCTATCACCGCTCGGGCCTCTATCCGCTGGCCCTGCCCTCGGGCATCGGCATGGAGGCCGCCGGCGTGGTCACGGCGGTGGGCGCCGGCGTCGCCGGCATCAAGGCCGGCGACCGCGTCGCCTACGCCTCGGCGCCGCTCGGCTCCTACGCCGAGGAGCGGCTGATGCCCGCCGACCGCGTGGTCAAGGTGCCGGCCGGCATCAGCGACCAGCAGGCGGCGGCGATGATGCTCAAGGGCATGACCGCGCAGTACCTGCTGCGCCGCACCTACAGGCTGCGCGCGGGCGACACCATCCTGGTGCACGCCGCCGCCGGCGGCGTCGGCCTGATCCTCTGCCAGTGGGCCAAGCATCTCGGCGCCACGGTGATCGGCACGGTCGGCGACGACGAGAAGGCCAAGCTGGCGAAGAAGCACGGCTGCAAGCACCCGATCGTCTACACCCGCGAGAACTTCGTCGAGCGGGTCAAGGCGATCACCAAGGGCAAGGGCGTGGCGGTGGTCTATGACGGCGTCGGCAAGGACACCTTCATGCCCTCGCTCGACTGCCTGCGGCCCTTCGGCCTGATGGTGAGCTTCGGCAACGCCTCGGGGCCGGTGCCGCCGCTCAACATCGGCATCCTGTCGGCCAAGGGCTCGCTCTTCCTCACCCGGCCGACGCTGGTCACCTACACCGCCAAGCGCGAGGACCTCGAGAAGACGGCGCGCGAGCTGTTCGCGGTGGTCAAGTCCACGGCGGTGAAGATCGAGATCAACCAGACCTACCCGCTGGCCGAGGCGGTGCAGGCGCACCGCGACCTCGAGGCGCGCAAGACCACCGGCTCGACGGTGCTGCTGCCTTAGACGCTGCGGCGCCTATGCTGCCCGCGCCGGCAGCGCGGCCCGCAGCACAAGGTAGCCGCCGCCGGCCGAGGCGAGCGAGCCGAGAATGACGCCGAGCCGGAGCTGCGCCGCGCGCGTCGCGTCGTCGAAGGCGAGCGTGCCGATGAAGAGGCTCATCGTGAAGCCGATGCCGCAGAGCAGCGCCACGCCGTAGGCCGCCGCCCAGCCCATCCCCTCGGGCAGGCGCGCCAGGCCGAGCCGCACCATCAGCCAGATGGCGCCGAAAATGCCGACCTGCTTGCCGACGAAGAGCCCCGCGGCGATGCCGAGCGTCACCGGCTCGGCCAGGCTGGCGAGGGGGAGACCGGCCAGCGACACGCCGGCATTGGCGAAGGCGAAGGCCGGCAGCACCCCGAACGCGACCCAGGGATGCAGCGCGTGCTCGAGATGGCGCAAGGGCGAATGCCCCTCCTCGTCCTTGGCCTTCGGCGGCACGGCGAGGCCGAGCGCCACGCCGGCGAGCGTCGCGTGCACGCCCGATTTCAGCACCGCCACCCACAGCACCAGGCCGACCAGGACATAGGCGGCCACGCGCGTCACGCCGGCGCGGTTGAGCAGCGCCAGCGCCGCCAGCGCCGCCGCCGCGACCGTAAGCGAGGCGAGCGAAAGCTGCGCCGTGTAGAAGACGGCGATGATGACGATCGCGCCGAGGTCGTCGGCCACCGCGATGGTGGTCAGCAGCACCTTGAGCGCCAAGGGCACCCGCGCCCCCAGCAGCGCCAGCACGCCGAGCGAGAAGGCGATGTCGGTGGCCGACGGGATCGCCCAGCCTTGCAGCGCTGTCGCATCGCTCCAGTTGAGGGCGGCATAGATCAGGGCGGGGACCAGCAAGCCGCCCGCCGCCGCCGCCGCCGGCAGCGCCACCTGGCCGGGCCGCGACAGCTCGCCGTCGAGGAATTCGCGCTTGAGCTCGAGGCCGACCAGCAGGAAGAAGACCGCCATCAGGCCGTCGTTGATCCAGAGCAGCAGCGGCTTGTCGATGGCCAGCGCGCCGACGCTGATGCGCGCCGGCGTGGCCAGGAGCGCGTCGTAAAGGGGCGAGAGCGGGGAGTTGTCGGCGATCAGCGCCGCGGCCGCCGCCGCGACCAGGATCATCCCGCCCGCCGATTCGAGGCGGAAGAACTCCGCCAACGGCGCGATCAGGCGCCGGTTCAGTGTCGTCGTCTCGCGCATCGCCCGCCTCCCCGGTCACGCTGATATGGCCGCCCCGGCGGCGAAGGCAACCGCGTGCCGGCAATGTTTTGGTTGGCTTTCCGGCCCGGTTTGGCTATTCGCTCTTTCCGGGACCTGCCGTTGCCGTCGCCCGCCAGGATCGGAGCCCGCATGCGCGTCGTCGACCTGCCGTCTGCCTTTTCGTGGCTCTCGGGCCCGCGCCAGCTCATGCCCGCGCTGGCGGCCGGCGCGATCGCGCTCGGGCCCGCATCCGCGTTTGCCGCCGGCGAGGGCCCGAGCCTGAGGGGCGCCGATCTCGCGCTGCTCTGGGCGCTGCCCTTCGCCGGCCTGCTGCTCTCGATCGCCGTCATGCCGCTGCTGGCGCCGCGCTTCTGGCACCATCACTACGGCAAGGTGTCGCTGTTCTGGGCGCTCGGCGTCGTCCTGCCGATGGGCGTGGTGCACGGCGCCGCCGTCACCGCCTACGAGCTGCTGCACACGGCGCTGCTCGAATACGTCCCCTTCATCATCCTGCTGCTGGCGCTCTTCACCATCACCGGCGGCATCCGCTTCGACGGCCGCCTCGGCGGCACCCCGGCGGCCAACACCGGCGTGCTCGGCGTCGGCTCGATCCTCGCCGGCTTCATGGGCACGACCGGCGCCTCGATGCTGCTGATCCGCTCGCTGATCGCCGCCAACAACCACCGCCGCCACCAGCGCCACGTGGTGATCTTCTTCATCTTCCTGGTGTCGAACATCGGCGGCGCGCTGACGCCGCTCGGCGACCCGCCGCTCTTCCTCGGCTTCCTCCAGGGGGTCGACTTCTTCTGGCCGACGATCCACCTGACCGTCCCCATGCTGCTCGTCGGCGGCACGCTGCTCGCCGGCTTCTACCTGCTCGACGTCGTGCTCTACCGCCGCGATCTCGCGCACCACAAGGTCGTGCCGCCGGCCGCCGAGGGCCGCGTGCGCATCGTCGGCAAGCAGAGCTTCGTCCTGCTCGCCGCCGTGCTCGCCGCCGTGCTGCTGAGCGGCCTGGTCGAGACCGGCGTCCATTTCACCGTCTATCACGTCGAGGTCGCGCTGCAGGGCCTGCTGCGCGATCTCGCCCTCCTCGCCCTGGTCTTCCTCTCGCTGCGGCTGACCAGCGCGGCCGACCGCGAGCAGAACGGCTTCTCCTGGTTCCCGATCGTCGAGGTGGCCAAGCTCTTCGCCGGCATCTTCGTCACCATCATCCCGCCGCTCGCCATCCTCAGGGCGGGCAGCGAGGGGGCGCTTGCCGGCCTGCTCGCGGTGCTGGGCTCGGAAGGCCAGCCCGCCAACGCCATGTACTTCTGGCTGACCGGCATGCTGTCGAGCTTCCTCGACAACGCGCCGACCTATCTCATCTTCTTCAACGCCGCCGGCGGCGAGGCCGACACCCTGATGGGGCCGCTCGCCGGCACGCTGATCGCGATCTCGTGCGGCGCGGTCTTCATGGGCGCGAACACCTACATCGGCAACGCGCCGAACTTCATGGTCAAGTCGATCGCCGAGGCGTCCGGCGTCAAGATGCCGAGCTTCTTCGGCTACATGGTGTGGAGCGGCGCGCTGCTGCTGCCGGTCTTCATCCTGTTCTCGCTGGTCTACTTCTAGCACCGCGCCGCGCGCGCCGGAGGGCGAAACGAGCCATGATCAAGACCATCCTGCTGCATGTCGTCGGCGGCCCGCGCGACGACGCCAATCTCGCCTACGCCGTCGCGCTCGCGCGCCACCACGCCGCGCATCTCAAGGCGGTCTACGTCGAGCCTCCGGCCGACATGCCGCCGGCGATCACCGGGCGCGGCGCGTCGGCGGTCTATCTCGCCACGCTGCGCGAGGAGCTGCACCGCCGCGCCGGCGAATGCGAGCGGCGCTTCCGCGCGGCGATGGCGCGCGAGGACCTGTCGTGGGAATGGCAGGCCGACGTCGGCGACCCCGGCACGGTGCTGGTGGCGCACGCCCATTTCGCCGACCTGGCGGTCGTCGCCAAGACCGAGCCGGCGACGCTCGAGGACGAGGTGGCCGAGAGCGTGGTCGAGGAGCTGCTGCTGTCGGCGAGCTGCCCGACCGTGGTGCTGCCCTCCGAGGGCGCGCTGCGCGCCCCGCCCCGCCGCGTCCTGCTCGCCTGGCATGCGTCGCGCGCCGCGGCGCGCGCCGTGCGCGATGCGATTCCGCTGCTGCGCCAGGCCGAGATGGTCACCGTGCTCACCGTCGTGCCCCCCGGCGAGAAGGGTCCGGCCGGGGAAGACATCGCGCTCTTCCTCGCCCGTCACCGCGTCACCGTCGAGACGCGCACCAACCGCGCCGCCAACGGCGCCGAGGGCGAGGTCATCCTCGGCCTCGCGGCCGATCTCGACGCCGACCTCCTGGTGATGGGCGCCTACGGGCACAGCCGGCTGCGCGAGATCTTCATCGGCGGCTGCACGCGCCACGTGCTCCGCCACATGACGCTGCCCGCCTTCTTCGCCCACTGAGCGCGCCGGCGCGCCGAATGCCGGCGGCGCCGCTCAGGTGTTCATCGAGTCGAAGAAGTCGGCGTTGGTCTTCGAGTGCTTGAGCTTGTCGAGCAGGAACTCCATCGCGTCGACCACGCCCATCGGCATCAGGATGCGGCGCAACACCCACATCTTGGCCAGCGTGCCCTTGTCGACCAGCAGCTCCTCCTTGCGGGTGCCCGACTTGGTGATGTCGATCGCCGGGAAGGTGCGCTTGTCGGCCAGCTTGCGGTCGAGGATGATCTCGGAATTGCCGGTGCCCTTGAACTCCTCGAAGATCACCTCGTCCATGCGCGAGCCGGTGTCGATCAGCGCGGTGGCGATGATGGTCAGCGAGC
>CAYTWJ010000089.1:0-10274 GCA_964442055.1 uncultured Rhodospirillaceae bacterium
GTACATCAGGTGCGCGCCGAGGCCGTGGCAGAGGATCTCGGAGCGGATATGCTCCTTCGAGAACGGCAGCCGCACCCGGCCGTAGCCGGTGCCGACGACGTAGGTTTCCTCGAGCGGCACCTCGAGCGCCGCCGTCACCACTCCGCGCACCGCGGCGGCGTCGACCGCGTCGTCCGGGCTCGCCGCGATCACCCGCTCGAGGGCGCGCAGGAACTTGCCGCCGATGTCCTCGGCCGGCGGCCGGTTCTCCACCTCGATGATCGACTTGTCGTAGACATTGAGCAGCAGGTCGAAGGGCAGCCCGGCATCGTGCGCGGTCTCCTCGGCCACCGCCAGGTAGCGCGAGCCGGCGATGTCGCGGAAGAAGTCGGACTTGCGCTTGGCGCCGGGGGCGAACAGCTCGGGCGCTTCCGCACGCAGGCGCGCGAAGACGCCGCCGAGCGCATCGGCCATCGCCTGCTCGCGGCCGCGGAAGCGCTCGCCCGCGACGCTGCGCCGGCAAGTGCGCTCGAGGTCGGCGAGCTCCTCGAGGAACTGCTCGAGCCGGAAGCCGCGCTCGAGATCGGCCAGCAGGTGGTCGAGCTGGCCGCCGAGACCGGGCACGGCGGCCAGGCCGCGGCGGAAGAGGGTGAAGCGGGTGTCGATCAGCGCCTCGTGCTTGGCCACCCGCCTGGCGGTGTCGTAGTTGGAGCGCGAGTTGGTGATGCCGCGGCCGAGCACGGCGCGGTCCTCGTCCATCAGCACCGCCTTGGTGGTGGTCGAGCCCAGATCGATGCCGATGAAGCAGCGCATGGCCCGGCGCTCCCTAGTGCACCGCGGCGGCGGCCGGCTTGGCCCCGCGGCGCTTCTGCTCGATCATCTGCAGGTAGCTCTCCAGCCGGTTCTTGACGTTGGCCGGCGAGAAGTAGCGCGGGTCGACGAGGTCCGTCTCGATGAAGGCGCCGGGCTTGCCGGTGCGCTTCTCGATCTCGCGCAGGATGAGGAGCTGGCCGGCCGAGAAGCTGTTGCAGCTCTTGATCGAGTTGATCAGCAGGCCGTCGGCCTCGTACTCGTTGACGTACTTCTCGATCAGGTCGATGCGCGAGGGCAGGTTGCGGTTGGTGTAGCAGCCGAGGCAGTACTCGGCGAGCGATTCCAGCGGATGGTCGGGGTCGTGGCGGAAGCCGAGGTCGTAGACGCCGCCGACCTTGGTGTAGGTGCTGGCGACGATGACCGCGCCCTCGTCGTAGAACATCTTCCAGAAGTCGCGGAAGCTGGTCCAGTTGGGCGGTCCCTCGACCACCAGGCGGTAGCGCTCGCCGGAGAAGTCGCCCTCGGGCGTGATCGGCCCCTTGCCGGCGGCGAGCCGCGCCTCGATCTCCTGGCGCAGCAGCCGGTAGTATTCGCTGGCGTCGGGCGTGCCGCGGAAGGCGGTGAAGATCGGCCCGATGTAGTAGACGCCGCCGAAATAGGCGTCGATCGGCGACGGGCGCCGCTTGCCGCTCTCCAGCACCCAGACCAGGTCCTCCTCGGCGCGCGCCGATTCGCGCAGGTATTCGCGCAGCCGGTCGATGTCGAATTTGACGCCGCTCACCCGCTCGAGCTTGGGGATCACCTCCTCCTTGAGCTGCTTGACGATGTAGTCGCGCATGTTGCGGGTGGCGTGGCCCTCGCCCTCGTAGGGCACGTGCAGCATGACGGTCTCGCACTTGTACTGCTCGCGCAGCAGCTCGAACCATTTCATGAAGGTGAAGCAGCCGGTATAGGAGAGCAGCAGCACGTCGGGATCGGGGATCGGCCGGCCGTCGGGGCCGATGTTGCCGCGCGCCATCATGCCGATGTCGGCCTTGACGTAGGTGCACACGTCCTCGGAATGGCCGCGCTTCTCGGCCTCCATGATGTAGGCGCCGGTCTTCTTGCGCATGCCGTTCTGGATGGCGTTGATCTCGGGCAGGTTGTTGGCGAGATCGAAGCACATGATCAGCTCGTTGAGGTTGCCCGGCACGAAGGTCGAGACCACCTTGCGGCCCTGCGCCTTGGCGGTGGCCAGCTTCTCGTAGTTGGCGGCGATCATCTCCTTCTGCTTGACCATCGAAGGTTCCTTGATCACCTCTTTGGCGGTCGCGCTCATGCCTCGCTCCATAGCTTGATCGAGTCGGCGAAGGTGCCGGCCTGCTCGCGGATCGGCTGCATCTGCCCCGAATTCTCGGCGTACTTGAAGGCGATGAAGGGAATGCCGTGGGCGGCGAGCACGCGCTGCAGCATCGGCCGCTCGAGCAGCGCCGGGTCGCAGAAGCTCGGCGCGGCGAAGATCACCCCCTCGGCGCCGCTCCGGCGCACCGCCTCGACCAGATAGAGCCCCTTCTTCTTCTCGTCGGGCTCGTACTTGGCCGAGGTGCTCGCCGAATCGTGCAGGTAGGCGAGCGCGAGGTTGCGGATCGGCTCGCCCGCCTCGGGCACGTCGGAGAACTCCCAGCGGTTGACCAGCATGAAGTCGTCGTCGACGATGTAGCAGCCGGCGAGCTCGATCGACTTGATCAGGTTGATCGGCGGCTGCTCGCAGAAGGCGCCGACCACGACGACGCGCGAATTGTCGCGCCGCGGCCGGCTTTCGGCGCGCGCCGCCGCCAGGTACTCGCCGAGCACGCGGCTGTGCTCCTCGACCGCCAGGACCATGCCGGCGCGCATCAGCAGATAGACCTCCGACGAGGGCGCGCGCCAGGGCTCGGCGGCGCGCAGGCCATAGACCTCGCGCACCAGCCGGCGGTTCTCGTTGTAGAGCGCGATCGAGGACCGGACCGCCTCGTCGCTCACCGGCCGGCCGGCGAGCTCGGCCAGCATCTGGCGCAGCTCCTCGAGCTCGTTGATGTAGAAGGCGCCGCCGACGTCGTCGCGGAAGTTCTGCGGCACGTCGAAATAGCGCGATCGCACCTGCGGGAACATGATCTTCCACATGCCCGAGAGATTGCGGATGACGTCGCAGATGCTCGGAAACAGCATGGCGTCGACGAAGTCGAGCCGGCCGCTGACGCCGAGCTCGATGGTCGAGCGCGGGATGCGGCAGATGTAGCTCTGGTAGTAGGCGTCGCCGTGGATGACCTCGAGCTGGTCGCCGCCGCCGAGCACGCCCAGCGGCAGCGCGCCGGCGGCGTGAATAAGCTCGCGCGGCACGTAAAACGGCATGAAGCCGACCACCTTGCGGCCCGGCCGGGCCGCCTTCCACTCGCGCGCGTAAGCGAAGTTCAGGTCCTCGAACAGGGCCTGGCAGCGGGCGACGATCTCGGCGGTGCTGGTCATCTTCAGCGGTGCTCCCACTTGACCGGGCGCTTGTCGAGGAACGCCCGCAGGCCCTCGGTCGCGTCGTGGCTGGCCATCAGCTCGCCGAGATACTGCCGCTCGACGGCGGCGAGCTTGTCGCGCACGCGCTCGACAAAGCCCGCGCGCGCGGCGCGCACGGCGTGGCGCAGCGAGCTTGCGCTTTTCGCCGCCAGGTGGGCGTCGAACCAGGCCAGCGCCGCCGCCTCGGGGTCGTCGGCGACCGCGTTGACCAGGCCGATGCGGGCGGCCTCGTCGGCGCCAATGCTGCGCCCCGAGAGCAGCAGGTCCTCGGCATGGGCGCGCGCCAGCCGCTCGGGCAGCAGGCACGAGGCGGCCGGCGCGAAGACGCCGAGCTGGATCTCGGGCTGGCCGAAACGGGCGTCGGGCGCGGCGAAGATCAGGTGCGCGGCCGAGACCAGCTCGAGGCCACCGCCGAGGCACTGGCCGCGCAGCGCAACCAGCACCGGCAGCGGGCTGGCGACGACGCGCATGAGCAGGCCGTGGAAGGCCCCGAGCATGGCCGAGCAGTGCTCGGGCAGATGCTCCTGCACGCTGGCGCCGAAGCTGAAATGCGGCCCCTCGGCGTCGAGCAGGACGGCATGGAGCAACCGGTTGTCGCCGTGCCGCGCCAGCGCCGCGTCGAGCGCGGCGATCATCGCCGCGTCGAGCACGTTGGCCTTGGGCCGCGCCAGCCGGAGGCGCAGCAGGCGGCCGTCGCGCTCGAGCCAGACCTTGAGCGGCTGCTCGCTCACGCCGGCCTCCGCGCCCGCGGCAGCAGGCTCTCGGTCAGCTCGGGCGTCCACGGCGCGCCCTTGGCGAGCGCCTGGCGCAGGGCGACGAAGTCGATCTCGCGGCTCTCCTTGCTGCCCTCGTTGAAGGCGCGGAAGCCGGCCTTCGCCTCGGTCATCATGTTGAGGGCGAGCCAGGCGCGGCTGTCCTCCTTGTTCCGGTTCCAGGCCTCGAGCTTGGGCTTGCGCAGCTCCTCGAGGCTCTTGGTCAGGCATTCCGGGAAGGTCAGCATCAGCTTGGCGCAGAGCTGCTCGACGCGCTGGTCGAGCAGCGAGAGGTCGACGGTGCCGCGCGCCAACAGCGCCTTGCCGGCGGCGAGCGCGACGCCGGTCTTGGGCTCGCCGTGGACGATGCGGCCCCATTCGTCGAGATAGCGCTCGGTCTCGACCAGCGGGTTGGCGACGTACGTGCCGTCGACCTTGAGCGCCGGCACCACGTCCATGATCATGCCGACGCGGTAGGCCTTGTGCGCCGACCAGGGCTCGCAGAGCGTGCCCGATTCCATCGCCCGCTCGGCGCCGATGATGACCGGCAGGAAATCGGTGGCGCCGCCGATCGCCGCCGAGCCGTGCTTGGGGCCCGCCTGGCCGAAGCGGGCGAGGTCCTGCGCGATCGTATAGTCGCAGGCCATGCCGATCTCCTGGCCACCGCCGATGCGCATGCCGTTGACGCGGCAGATCACCGGCTTGTCGCAGGCCAGGATGGCGCTGACCATGTCGTTGAAGAGCCGCATGTACTGCCGGTATTCCTGCGGATTGCCGGCATAATATTCGGCGTATTCCTTGGTGTTGCCGCCGGTGCAGAAGGCCTTGTCGCCGCTGCCGGTGAAGACCACGGCGACGACGTCGCGGGCGTTGCTGGCGGCGCGGAAGGCGTGGATCACGCCCTTGACCATCGCCGTGGTGTAGGAATTGTGCTGCGCCGGGTTGTCGAGCACGATCCAGAGGTTGTAGAGGCCGGCAGCGACCGCGCCGTCGGGAGTGCGGGCCGCGCGCTTCTCGACGCGCACGCCCGGCACCGACAGGTCGGGCACCAAGTTGTGGTCGACCAGCGCGGCGGGCGCGGTCGTGGCGGCGACGGTCAGGGCGGTCACGGCGTTTCTCCCTCTCTTCAGTGCGGCGGCACCAGGATGGCGCGCTGCGTCAGCTTGTGCGCGTGCGCGGCGGCGAAGATGTCGTTGATGTCGTCGAGCGGCATCCGGGCGACGAAGGGCGCGACGGCGACGCGACGGTCGAGGACGAGGTCGAGGGCCGCCGGGTAGAGCTCGGGCACGCAGCCCCAGTTGCCGAGCGCGCGGGCGTCGAAGGCCATCAGGTTGGACAGCCGGACCTCGACCTTGTCCATGGTGAAGCCGACGACGCAGAGCGTCGCGCCGTGGGTAAGCAGGCCGAAGGCGGTGAGCTGGCCGGCCGCCGTGCCCGAGCATTCGAAGATGATCCATTCGGTCTGCGCCAGGCCGTGCTCCCTGGCGAAGAGCTGCAGCGCCTGCTTGAGGCCGCGCGCATCGAGCTCGCGCGCGTTCAGCGTCAGCCGCGCACCGTGGCCGGAGATCGCGGCGAGCTTGGCCGGGTCGACGTCGATCGCCGCCACCGTGGCGCCGAACGCGGCGGCGATCTGGACCGCGTAGCCGCCGACGCCGCCGACACCGACGACGATGGCGAAGCTGCCGGGCTTGACCTCGGCGCGCACCACCGCCTGGTAGGGCGTGGTCACCGCGTCGGCGACGACGGCAAGATCGGCGAGCGCCAGCCCGGCCGCGGCGAGCCGCTTTTCGTCCACCGGGCAGAGGCCGCGCGCCGGCACCGTGATGTGGCTGGCGAAGCCGCCGTGGATGTCGTTGCCGGGCATCTTCTGCTGGCGGCAGATGGCGCCGCGCCCGCGCCGGCAGAGATCGCATTCGCCGCAGGGCAGCACCGCCGGCACGACCACGGCGCGACCGCGCCAGCCTTCGGCGCCGGCGCCGGCGGCGACGACGCGGCCGCTGATCTCGTGGCCGAGCGCCAGCGGCAGCGCATGGTTGGTGCGCACGCCGTCGTAGTAGTAGCCGAGGTCGGTGTGGCAGAGGCCGCAGCCGGCGATCTCGACCACCACCTCGCCCGGCCCGGGGGGGAACGGATCGAAAGCCGTCTTGACCAGCGGCGCGCGCGCGGCGGTCATCATCCAGCGATGCGGCTGATCGGCCATGCGGCGGCTCCCTTCCTGCCCGTTTTCGCCTTGACGAGGATGACCGCTGGGGTCTAATCTGGCATTAGAGTACCGAATTACTTATTAGCCGTCAAGCGTGGTTGCGACCGGGAAAGCCCCGGGGGAGCCAAGGCGATGCAGGGGACATCCGGTTCGGTTTCGATCGCCCTCACCGGCAGCGGCGGCGCCGGCGTGATGACCGCCGGCAACATGCTGCTCGACGCCGCGGCGGCCAGCGGCCTCTACGCGCTGATGACCCGCTCGACCGGTCCGCAAATCCGCGGCGGCGAGGCGGCGGCGATGCTGCGCCTGGCGACGCAGCCGATCGAAGGCCTCGCCGACCGTTTCGACATCCTGGCCGCGCTCGACTGGGAGAACGCGCAGCGCTTCGCCAGCGAGATCCCGCTCGATGGCGGCAGCCTGATCCTCGCCGATCCCGCGGCGGGCGATATCCCGGCGGCCATCGCCGGCAAGGGCGCCCGAGTCGCCCATATCCCCTTCAAGGAATCGGCGAAGGCGATCCCTGGCGGACGGCCGAACATGATCGCGCTCGGCGCGCTTGCCGGCCTGGTCGGGCTGCCCGCCTCGACCGCCGTCGAGGTCATCGCCAAATCGCTGAAGAAGAAGGACGAGACGGCGCTTGCCGCGAGCCGCGCCGCGGTCGAGGCCGGCGTCGCGGCAGCCGCCGGGCTCGGCGAGGGCCGGCGACTTCCCCACCAGGCCGAGCGGCCGCAGCGGCGCTGGACCATCACCGGCAACCAGGCGGCCGGGCTCGGCGCGTTGCGGGGCGGCGTACGCTTCGTCGCCGCCTACCCGATCACGCCGGCCACCGAGATGCTGGAATGGCTGACGCCGGCCTTGCGCGCGCTCGGCGGCGTGCTGGTGCAGGCCGAGGACGAGCTCGCCTCGATCAACATGATCATCGGCGCCTCCTTCGGCGGCGTGCCGGCGCTCACCGCGACTTCGGGGCCGGGGCTGTCGCTGATGACCGAGTCCCTCGGCCTCGCGGTCGCCGCCGAAATGCCGATCGTTGTCGTCGACGTGATGCGCGGCGGCCCCTCGACCGGCATTCCGACGAAGTCGGAGCAGAGCGATCTCAACATCGCCGTCTACGGTCTGCACGGCGACGCGCCGCATCTCGTGGTCGCGCCGACCTCGGTCGCCGACTGCCTGTTCTCGACCCAATGGGCCGTGCACCTCGCCGAGCGCCTGCAGGCCCCGGCGATCCTCCTTTCCGACCAGTTCCTCGGCCAGGCGCGCGCCGTCATCGACCAGCCGGCGGACATCGCCTTCATGGCGCAACGCGAGCTGGCGCGCGCCCCGGCACCGGGCTATGCGCGCTACGCCCTTACCCCCTCGGGCGTTTCGCCGCTGGCACTGCCGGGTACGCCGGGCTGCCAGTACACGGCCGACGGCCTCGAGCACAACCCGCGCGGCACGCCCTCGAGCCAGGCGCAGGACCACCTCGCCCAGCTCGACAAGCGGCGCGACAAGCTGATCGGCTTCGACTATGGCGCGCACTGGGCCGACCTTTCCGGCGACGCCGACAGCGACGTCGCCGTCGTCACCTGGGGCTCGGCCACCGGGCCGGTGCGCGAGGCGCTGGCGCGCGCCGCCGCCGAGGGGCTGAAGGCGCGGCTCGTCGCGTTGCGCCTGTTGTCGCCGCCGCAGCCCGAGCGCCTCGCCGCCGCGCTCGCCGGCGTCCGCCGCGTGCTCGTGGTCGAGCAGAGCCACGGCGCGCAGTTCTATCGCTACTTGCGCGCCCACTACGACCTGCCGGGCGAGGTCAAGCCGTTCCATCGACCGGGGCCGCTGCAGTTCCGCCCGGGCGAGATCTACCGGCAATTGACGCAGTGGAGCTGACGATGGACCGTTCCGCGGCCGCCGCGCCGGCCCTCACGCCACGCGACTACAAATCCGACATCAAGCCGGTCTGGTGCCCCGGCTGCGGCGACTATTCGGTGCTGATGGCGATCCAGAAGGCGCTCGCCGAGCTCGCCCTGCCGCCCGAGGACGTCGCCGTCATCTCCGGCATCGGCTGCTCGTCGCGCATCCCTGCCTATCTGAACACCTACGGCTTCCACGGCGTGCACGGGCGGGCGCTGGCGCTTGGCACCGGGCTGAAGATCGCGCGGCCGGAGCTCACGGTCATCGTCGCCGGCGGCGACGGCGACGGCTTCTCGATCGGCGGCAACCATTTCCTGCACGCCTGCCGGCGCAACGTCGACCTCGTCTACGTGGTGATGGACAACCGGGTCTATGGCATGACCAAGGGGCAGCCCTCGCCGACCACCGAGCCCGACTGGGACAGCGCGCTGGCGCCCGGCGGCACCGGCCTGCGACCCTTCAACCCGCTGGTTGTCGCCCTCGCCTCGGGTGCCAATTTCGTGGCGCGCGGCTTCTCGGGCGATCCCAACCTGTGCGCCCGGCTGATCGTCGAGGCGATCCGCAGGCCCGGCTTCTCCTTCATCGAGATCCTCAGCCCCTGCGTCACCTTCCGTCCCGACCAGCGCGAATGGAAGAGCCTGGTCCGGCCGGCGCCGGTCGAGTCGACCGACGACGCGGCTCGCGCGGCGCGGCGGCTGATGACTGACGACGGCTTCAACCTCGGCGTCCTCTATGCCGGCACGCGCGCCCCTTATCGGCCGCTGGCCGAGCCGACCCGGACCATTGCCGACATCGAGCGGGCCTTCGCGTCATGAACCGCGACGAGCCGCCGACGGAAAACGCCGCGCCCGCGATCGCCAGCGTCGCCGAACTGTACGCCTACCTGCACGCCATTGAAGCGGAAGCCGGCGAACGCTATGCCGATCTCGCCGACCAGATGGAGGTCCACAACAACCGCGAGGTCGCGGCGCTCTTCCGCAAGCTGGCCGAGATCGAGGGCAAGCACGCGAGCAAGATCCTCGAGCGCGCAGGTGCGGCTTCGCTGCCACCGCCGATGGCCGGCCCCCACCGCTGGATCGTACCGGAAGGGCTCGAGACCACCGCGTTCGAGGGCGTCCACTACCTGATGACGCCCTACCACGCCCTGCGCTTGGCGCTCCACAACGAACGGCGTGCCGAGACGGCATTTCGCCGGCTCGCCGAGAGCGCCCCCGATGAGCAGGTGCGCGCTCTCGCTTGGGAGATCGCCGCCGAGGAAGGCGAGCATGTCGCGCTGATCGAGGCCTGGCTGAAGCGCCAACCGCGGCCCGACGTCGATTGGGCCGACGACCCCGATCCGCCGGTCTATTCGGAGTGAGACGGATGCCCGAGATCCTGCATCCCCAAGGCTGGGCGCCGGCGATCGGCTACGCCAACGGCATCGCCGCGGCGCCCGGGCGCGTCGTCTTCGTTGCCGGCCAGATCGGCTGGGACGCGCAGCAGCGCTTCCATTCGAGCGCGATCGAGCACCAGTTCGAACAGGCGCTGCGCAACCTCCTCGCCGTCGTCGCCGAAGCCGGCGGCACGGCCGAACACATCTGCCGCATCACCGCTTATTGCACGGACAAGACGGAATACCTCGCCGCGCGGAAGAATCTCGGCAAGGTTTGGCACGGCCTGATGGGCCGCCATTACCCGGCGATGACCATGGTCTTCGTCTCGGCGCTGCTCGACGAGGGCGCCAAGATCGAGCTCGAGGCGACCGCGGTCCTCCCCGTCGCCTGAGAAGCCTTCGTCGGCGCTTGATTCCGATCAATGCGTCGCGCCGCGCGTGCGGCGACATGTAGCCGCAGGGACGGCCGACGCAACGCATCGGCCCCGGCAGAGGCTGGAAGCGGGAGGCGGCAATGGACGAGGCGGCGCGGCGCGACCTGGAGCAAGCCATCGCGATCTTGCAGCGCGTGCGGCTCGACGATCCAAAGCTCGCCATCGGGCTGCTTGGCATGGCCCAACGCCTGACTGAAATCCTCGATGCCGACGAGCGTGAGGCGCAGCGGCCGCACTAGAGCATGTTTCCCCTATTTGGAACCGGTTCTGTCGCGCATGCGGCGCGTGCGGTCCGCGACGCGCGCGGCGCC
>CAYTWJ010000090.1:0-10235 GCA_964442055.1 uncultured Rhodospirillaceae bacterium
CAAGCTGGACGACATCGAAGCCAACCACGAGGCTTACACCAGCGACGGCAAGGTGGCGGCCACCTCGGCGGTCCGCCGGCTCCTCAAAACCTAGTAAGGCGGAATCAGGCTGTGCTATAAGGTCGCCCCTCGCGGCAGGGGCGCCTGCCGGGAACGGGCGGGCTGCCGTCGCGGGCGTGGCGGAACTGGCAGACGCGCCAGGTTTAGGTCCTGGTGGCAGCGATGTCGTGGGGGTTCAAGTCCCTCCGCCCGCACCAGCGCCAGGGGCCGTTCCCCGGCTTCCGTCCTTGGGGTCCGTCCCGAGGGCCCGCCGCGCCGGCGGGTGCCAACCTTCGCAGATCGAGACAAGGCCAGATGCAGATTCTCCAGACCAACACCGACGGGCTCAAGCGCGAGTTCAAGATCACCATCGCCGCCGGCGACATCGACCGGCTCATGCGCGAGAAGCTGGCCGAGCTCAGCCAGCGTGTGCGGCTACCCGGCTTCCGGCCCGGCAAGGCGCCGGTGACGCTGCTCAAGAGGCAATACGGCAAGGCAGTGCTCGGCGAGGTGCTGGAAGAATCCGTCAATTCCGCCACCCAGCAGGCGATCCGCGAGCACGAGCTCAAGCCCGCCCTGCAGCCGCGGATCGAAGTGACCAAGTTCGAGGAGGGTGCCGACCTCGAATGCACGATGGCGGTCGAGGTGATGCCCGAGATCGTGCCGGGCGACTTCCGCAAGCTGAAGCTGACCAAGCCGGTGGCCAAGGTCGAGGAGGCCGAGGTGGAGGAGATGCTCCAGCGCCTGGCCGCCCAGCAGAAGACGTTCGAGGCGGCGGCCGGCCGCGCCGCCGAGAAGGGGGATGCGGTCCTGATCGACTTCGTCGGCAAGGTCGACGGCGTCGCCTTCGACGGCGGCAGCGCCACCGACTATCTGCTCGAGCTCGGCAGCGGCAGCTTCATCCCCGGCTTCGAGGACCAGCTGACCGGCGTCAGCGCCGGCGACAGCCGGGCGGTGGCGGTCACCTTCCCGGCGGACTATGGCAATGCCGAGCTCGCCGGCAAGGCGGCGACCTTCGACGTCACGATCAAGGAGGTGCGCCTGCCCAAGCCGGTGGCGGTCGACGACGAGCTGGCCAAGCGCATGGGCCTCGAGAACGCCGCCCAGCTGCGCGATGCCATGCGCAAGCAGATCGAGCAGGACTACGCGGGGGTGAGCCGCAGCCGCCTCAAGCGGGCGCTGCTCGACGCGCTGGCGGCGAGCCACAGCTTCGCCGTGCCGCAAGGCATGGTCGAGATGGAATTCGAGCAGATCTGGGGCCAGCTCAAGAACGACCCCGCCGCGCTCGAGCAGGAGATGAAGACGGAGGGCAAGACCGAGGAGCAGCTCCAGGCCGACTATCGCGCCATCGCCGAGCGGCGGGTGCGGCTCGGGCTGCTGCTGGCCGAGGTCGGGCGGGCCAACAATATCGAGGTCAAGCCCGACGAGGTCACCAAGGCGATGATCGAGCAGGCCCGGCGCTTCCCCGGCCAGGAGCGCCAGGTCATGGAGTTCTTCCAGAAGAACCCCGAGGCGGTGGCCCGCCTGCGCGCGCCGATCTTCGAGGACAAGGTGGTCGACTTCGTTCTGGAGATGGCGGAGGTCGAGGAAAAGCCGCTGTCGCGCGAGGAATTGATGCGCGACCCCGAGGCCCCGGCCGCGGCCGGCTGACGGGGGCATGGACGGAAGGCCCGGCGCATCCGATATATAGGGCGACGGATCCGCCGGCCGGCCAGGAGCGGCTCGGCCGGCCCCCCGGGTGGACGATCGGCGTACCGAGGAACCGACGAGCGATGAAAGACATGACGGACACCTACATGAACACCCTGGTCCCGATGGTGGTCGAGCAGACCAACCGCGGGGAGCGGGCCTACGACATCTATTCGCGCCTGCTCAAGGAGCGGATCGTCTTCCTGGTCGGGCCGGTCAACGACGCGGTGGCCTCTTTGGTGACGGCGCAGCTCCTGTTCCTGGAGGCCGAGAACCCGAACAAGGAGATCTCGTTCTACATCAACAGCCCGGGCGGAATCGTCACCTCCGGCCTGGCGATCTACGACACCATGCAGTACATCCGCCCGCAGGTGGCGACGCTCTGCATCGGCCAGGCGGCCTCGATGGGGTCGCTGTTGCTCGCCGCCGGGGCCAAGGGCAAGCGCTTTGCCCTGCCCAATGCCCGGATCATGGTCCATCAGCCGTCCGGCGGCTTCCAGGGCCAGGCGACGGATATCGAGATCCACGCCAAGGAGATCCTGTCGCTGCGCCAGCGGTTGAATGAGATCTATGCGAAGCACACCGGCCAGCCGGTGCCGGTCATCGAGCAGGCGATGGAGCGCGACAAGTTCCTGACCCCGGATCAGGCCAAGGAATTCGGTCTGGTCGACGAGGTGGTGACCAGCCGTCCGGCGCCGGAGCCGAAGGTCGAGATGCGGGCGGCGGCGAATTGAGGCCGGTGACAGTTTAACGAATAATTGATGTAAACTGCCCTAGGCTCTACATAAGATCCGCCGGTCGGCGATTTCGGGGGGCAGGCCGGGAGCGAGATACAGTATTTTGGGTTTTGATGGCTGTCGAGGTAGCTTATATAGGTTGTTTGCCGATTTGCGGCGCGCCTAGAATGGCTTCCGGCAGTCTGTGCGGACGGGCGCCAGCGCCTTGCCGCAGTCGATCAGAGGCGAAGTTCGCATGACCAAGCTCAGCGGCGGGGACTCCAAGAACACTCTCTACTGCTCGTTCTGCGGCAAGAGCCAGCACGAGGTCCGCAAGCTGATCGCCGGCCCGACCGTGTTCATCTGCGATGAATGCGTCGAGCTCTGCATGGACATCATCCGCGAGGAGCACAAGAGCACCCTGGTCAAGACGCGCGACGGGGTGCCGAGCCCGCGCGACATCTGCAAGGTGCTCGACGACTACGTGATCGGCCAGGATCACGCCAAGCGGGTGCTCTCGGTCGCCGTCCATAACCACTACAAGCGCATCAACCAGGGCGCCAAGGGCAACGACGTCGAGCTGGCCAAGTCGAACATCCTGCTGGTCGGCCCGACCGGCTGCGGCAAGACCCTCCTGGCGCAGACGCTGGCGCGCATCCTCGAGGTGCCCTTCACCATGGCCGACGCCACCACGCTGACCGAGGCGGGCTATGTCGGCGAGGACGTCGAGAACATCATCCTCAAGCTGCTCCAGGCCGCCGACTACAACGTCGAGCGGGCGCAGCGCGGCATCGTCTACATCGACGAGGTCGACAAGATCAGCCGCAAGTCCGACAACCCGTCGATCACCCGCGACGTGTCGGGCGAGGGCGTGCAGCAGGCGCTGCTCAAGATCATGGAGGGCACCATCGCCAGCGTGCCGCCGCAGGGCGGCCGCAAGCATCCGCAGCAGGAATTCCTCCAGGTCGACACCACCAATATCCTGTTTATCTGCGGCGGCGCCTTCGCCGGCCTGGAAAAGATCATCGCCGCGCGCGGCAAGGGCACCTCGATCGGCTTCGGCGCCGAAGTGCGCGCCCCGGACGAGCGGCGGGCCGGCGAGATCCTGGCCGAGGTCGAGCCCGAGGACCTGCTCAAGTTCGGCCTGATCCCCGAGTTCATCGGCCGCCTGCCGGTGATCGCCACCTTGGGCGACCTCGACGAGCAGGCGCTGGTCGACATCCTGTCCAAGCCGAAGAACGCCCTGGTCAAGCAGTACCAGCGGCTGTTCGAGATGGAGGACGTCCGCCTGACCTTCTCCGACGAGGCGCTGGTGTCGATCGCCAAGAAGGCGATCCAGCGCAAGACCGGCGCCCGCGGCCTGCGCTCGATCATGGAGGCGATCCTGCTCGATTCGATGTTCGACCTGCCCTCGATGGTCGGCGTCGAGGAGGTGGTCATCTCGAGCGAGGTGGTCGAGGGGCGCGCCAAGCCGCTGCTCATCTACGCCGACCGCAAGCGCGAAGACGTCGGCACCGGCGCCTGATCCGCCCCGGCCTTGAACGCCGCCCGGCGCGAGGCCATCTTTCGATCGGGCGCCCGGTGCCCCGGCCGGCGCGTACCGGCGCCGGCCCCGTAACAGAGAGTATCGCCATGTTCGACACCCCCCGGACCCAGACCTATCCCGTCCTGCCGCTGCGGGATATCGTCGTCTTCCCGCACATGATCGTGCCGCTGTTCGTCGGCCGCGAGAAGTCGGTGCGGGCGCTCGAGGACGTGATGAAGGAGGACAAGCAGATCCTCCTGGTCGCGCAGAAGAACGCCGGGCAGGACAACCCGACCCCCGACGACATCCACAAGGTCGGCACCGTCGCCTCGGTGCTGCAGCTGCTGAAACTGCCCGACGGCACCGTCAAGGTGCTGGTCGAGGGCGGCCAGCGGGCGCGCATCGTCGGCTATACCGAGAACCCGGATTTCTTCCAGGCGCAGGCCGAGCTCTTCGCCGACCGCGACGGCGAGACCCGCGAGCTCGAGGCCCTGTCGCGCTCGGTGATCGCCCAGTTCGAGCAGTACGTGAAGCTGAACCGCAAGATCCCGCCCGAGGTGCTGGTTTCCCTCAACCAGATCGACGACCCCTCGAAGCTCGCCGACACGGTGGCCTCGCACCTGACGGTGAAGCTGGCCGAGAAGCAGGAGCTGCTCGAGCTCGACAGCATCGGCGAGCGGCTGGAGCGCGTCTACTCCCTGATGGAGGGCGAGATCGGCGTGCTGCAGGTCGAAAAGAAGATCCGCAGCCGCGTCAAGCGCCAGATGGAGAAGACGCAGCGCGAGTACTATCTCAACGAGCAGCTCAAGGCGATCCAGAAGGAGCTGGGCGAGGGCGAGGAAGGCCGCGACGAGGTCGCCGAGCTCGAAGAGCGCATCAAGAAGACCAAGCTCTCGAAGGAGGCGCGCGAGAAGGCCCTCGGCGAGGTCAAGAAGCTCAAGACCATGAGCCCGATGTCGGCCGAGGCCACGGTGGTGCGCAACTACCTCGACTGGATGCTGTCGATCCCCTGGGGCAAGCGCTCGAAGATCAAGAAGGACGTGCGGCACGCCGAGAAGATCCTCAACGACGACCATTACGGCCTCGAGAAGGTCAAGGAGCGGATCCTCGAATACCTGGCGGTGCAGCAGCGCATCAACAAGGTGAAGGGGCCGATCCTCTGCCTGATCGGGCCGCCCGGCGTCGGCAAGACCAGCCTCGGCAAGTCGATCGCGCGCGCGACCGGGCGCAACTTCGTGCGCATGTCGCTCGGCGGCGTGCGCGACGAGGCCGAGATCCGCGGCCATCGCCGCACCTACATCGGCTCGATGCCGGGCAAGATCGTCCAGTCGATGAAGAAGGCGAAGACCGTCAACCCGCTGTTCCTGCTCGACGAGGTCGACAAGATGGGCGCCGATTTCCGCGGCGATCCGTCGTCGGCGCTGCTCGAGGTGCTCGACCCCGAGCAGAACTCGACCTTCAACGACCATTACCTCGAGGTCGATTACGACCTGTCGGACGTGATGTTCATCTGCACGGCCAACACGCTGCGCATGCCGCAGCCGCTGCTCGACCGCATGGAGGTGATCCGCCTGTCCGGCTACACCGAGGACGAGAAGGTCGAGATCGCCAAGCGCCACCTGATCGACAAGCAGATGACGGCGAACGGCCTGAAGAAGGGCGAGTGGTCGATCACCGACGACGCGCTGCGCGACCTGATCCGCTACTACACGCGCGAGGCCGGCGTGCGCAATCTCGAGCGCGAGATCGCCAACCTGACGCGCAAGGCGGTCAAGGACATCGTCGCCGGAACCAAGAAGACGATCACCGTGACCCGCCGCAACCTCGGCAACTATGCCGGGGTCCGCCGCTTCCGCTTCGGCGAGGTCGAGGCCGAGCACCTGATCGGCGTCACCACCGGCCTGGCCTGGACCGAGGTCGGCGGCGAGCTGCTGTCGATCGAGGCGGTGATGCTGCCCGGCAAGGGCAAGATGACGATCACCGGCAAGCTCGGCGACGTGATGCAGGAATCGGTGCAGGCGGCGAAATCCTACGTCCGCGCGCACGCCACCGAGTTCGGCGTCAAGCCGCCGCTGTTCGAGAAGCGCGACATCCACATCCACGTGCCGGAAGGCGCGACGCCGAAGGACGGCCCGTCCGCCGGCGTGGCGATGGTGACCTCGATCGTCTCGGTGCTGACGCAGATCCCGGTGCGCAAGGACATCGCGATGACCGGCGAGATCACCCTGCGCGGGCGGGTGCTGCCGATCGGCGGCCTGAAGGAGAAGCTGCTGGCCGCGCATCGCGGCGGCCTCAAGACCGTGCTGATCCCGAAGGAGAACGAGAAGGACCTGGCCGAGATCCCGGACAACATCAAGCGCAGTCTCGAGATCGTGCCGGTTTCGGAATGCGGCGAGGTGCTGCGCCATGCGTTGACCAAGCCGCTCGAGGCGATCGAGTGGGTCGAGCCCGAAGAGGTGGTGCAGCCGGCCAAGCCGGGCGGCGATCGCGACACCGTCGTCACGCACTGAGCCGCTGCAGCATCGCAGCACGAGCGGCGCCGTCACGCACGGCGCCGCTTCTTTATTTGATTCCGATGCGTTCATGCGCGGCGCCGGATTTTGCTTTGACGCTATCCGGGCGCTTGGCTAGACTCGCCATCCCTTGCGGGCGGCCGCACGCGCCAGCCCCATCCGACCGAAATTCCGATCTCGAAAATCATCAAAAGGGGGCCTTCAGGTGAACAAGAACGATCTCGTCGATAGGGTCTCGGAGGTCGCCGGTCTCTCGAAGGCCGACGCGACGAAGGCCACCGACGCCGTCTTCGATGCCATCGCCGGCGCCTTGAAGAACGGCGACGAGGTGCGACTGGTCGGGTTCGGCACCTTCCTGGTGTCGCGCCGCGCGGCGAGCGAAGGACGCAATCCCCGAACCGGCGAGAAGATCGACATCCCGGCCTCGAACCAGCCGAAGTTCAAGGCGGGGAAGGCGCTGAAGGACGCCGTCAACTGAAGCGACAGGCGCTGCGGCGGACCGTTCGCTCGCGCGACGGGCGGGCGGCCTCCGGTTGCGGCGGCGGAGCCCTCTCCGGATCGAGGGCGATGACGGGGGCGGTTAGCTCAGCTGGCAGAGCGCCTCGTTTACACCGAGGAGGTCGGCGGTTCGACCCCGTCACCGCCCACCAGCGTGCCGGCGCCGGCAGGCGATGAGCGAAATCGTCGTTCGGCCGGCGCGGCGCGACGACAGCACCGACATCGCACGTCTGTTCCTGATCTCGTCCGACGGCCTCGCCGCCTATATCTGGAGCAAGTCCGACGCGCCCGGCCGCTCGCTGATCGAGATCGGCGCGGCGCGCTATGCCCGCGAGGGCGTGGCCTTTTCCTATCAGAACTGCCTTGTCGCCGAGCAGGACGGCCGCGTCGTCGGCATGGTCCACAGCTTTCCGATGCTCGACCCGCGGCGGCCGGGGGATATCGAGACCGACCCCGTGCTCAGGCCCTACAGCGAGCTCGAGGACTATGGCAGCCTGTACATCTCCGGCGTCGCCTGCCGGCCCGAGGCGCACGGCCGCGGCGTCGGCACGCGGCTGCTCGGCGAGTGCGAGCTCCGCGCTCGCCGCCTCGGTCTGCGGCGTCTCAGCCTGATCTGCTTCGAGCGCAACGAGGGCGCCACGCGCCTATACCGCCGCCTCGGCTACGTCGAGAGCGCCCGCCGACCGCTGGTGCCGCACCCGGCGCTGCGTTATGCCGACGGCGACGCGGTCCTGTTGATCAAGACATTGGCGTGATTCGCGCGAACGGCCGCGGGATCGTTCCCGCGGCCGTCGCTCGTTGCCTCCGCTCAGACGAACGTGTCGGCGGTGATGCCGTTGTACCAGCCGTTGGTGAAGGTCGCTTCCATCTGGCGGTTGGCGGCCGGCGCGTCGCGCGGGCTGACGCCGCCCGAGTTCGGCACCTCGACCAGGCCCTTGTCGGTCACCGTGTAGACGCCGGTCACCGAGATGCCGTAATCGGGCGCGAGCAGGCTGTAGCAGGTGTTGTGGTAGGAAGGCGCCCCCGGCGTCTGGCCGTTGAGCATGGCGACGATCGCCGCCGCGGCGCCCTTGCCCTGGGTGTTCGCCGCCGAGCCCGACTTGGGCATCGCGCCGGCGATCGAGGCGTCGCCGACGACATGGACGTTGGCGACCTTGGTCGAGGCGAAGGTGCGCGGATCGACCGGGCACCAGCCGTTGGCGTCGGCGAGTCCGGCGTCGATGGCGATCTTGCCGGCCCGCTGCGGCGGGATGACGTTGATGACCGCGCCCTTCTCGGCGCCGAAGCCGGCCTTCACGGTCATCGCCGCGGGGTCGACGCTCTCGACCTTGCCGCCGTCCTTGCCGGCGATCCAGGTGACCATGCCGGGATAGAGCGCTTCCCAGCCCTGCTGGAACAGGCCCTGCTTCGAGAACGCATCCTTGGCGTCGAGGATGAGGATCTTCGAGCGCGGCTTGTTCTTCTTCAGGTACCAGGCGATGACGCTGGCCCGCTCGTAGGGCCCGGGCGGGCAGCGGAAGGGATTGCCCGGCGGGCAGAGGATGACGGTGCCGCCGTCGGGCATCGCCTCGAGCTGGCGGCGCAGCAGCAGCGTCTGCGCGCCCGCCTTCCAGGCGTGGGGCATCCGCTCCGACGCCGCCTCGCTGTAGCCGGGGACGCCGGCGTAATTGAGGTCGATGCCGGGCGAGACCACCAGCTTGTCGTAGACGAGGCTGCCGCCGCCCTTCAGGGCGACCTTGCGCGCCGTCGTGTCGATCGCCGTCACCTCGTCGCGCACCACGTGGATGCCGCGCTTGCGCAGCCCGTCGTAGCCGTGGGTGATGGTGCCGATCTCGCGGAAGCCGGCGATCACGTAGTTGGAGAACGGGCAGGTGATGAAGCTGGCGTCGCGCTCGACCAGGGTGACGTCGAGCGTCGGATCGCCCATTTTCACGTACTTCGCCGCCGTGGCGCCGCCGAAGCCGCCGCCGACGACCACCACGCGCGCCTTGGCGGTCGGGCTCTGCACCGCCATCGGCGCGCAGGCGGCGAGGGCCGAAAGGGTCGCGCCGGCGCCGGCCAGCTTGATGAAGTCGCGTCGATTGTGCTGCATGGTCGTTCCTCCCTCGCGCGCGCTATTTGAGGCCGGCGATGTAGCCGGAAACCGCCTCGATCTGCGCGTCGCTGTAGCCCTTGGCGATGCGGTTCATGATCGTGCCGGGACGACGGTCGGTCTTGAACTGCTGCAGCGACTGGACGAGGTAGGTCTGCGTCAGGCCGTGCAGGCCGGGAATCGGGCCCGGGCTGCGGCCTTCGGTGCCGTGGCAGATGTAGCAGTTGCGCGCGATGGTCTGCCCGGTCGGACCGGCGTTCTGGGCGGCGGCGGTGCCTGCGGTGGCGACCAGCAGGCCGGCGGCGAGGACTGTCTTGCTGATCATCGTTTCCCCTCCCGATTCGTTATTCTTGTCGCGCCACTATACAACAAACCGATGGAGAATTTCACGGTGATTTTGTGCTAAATTGCTCGCCTGCCGGTTGGGCGGGGCGAGGCGGCGGCCAGGCGGCTTGACACCGCTCGTCCGCGCACAGTACATGAGCAGCCTTCCGCGGGGTGGCGCCTCGCGGTCGCGTTCGGGGGTGTAGCTCAGTCGGTTAGAGCGCCGGCCTGTCACGCCGGAGGCCGCGGGTTCGAGTCCCGTCACTCCCGCCACGCGCCGTCGTCCGGCAGGACGGCGATTCTTCTTCACATTGTCGATTCTTGACCGCGCGACGGCGCCTTAGCTGTCGTGTTGCGTCGCGGCAGGAATGGCGCTAAAAGCGGCCCGTCGCGTCGGAGCCCGGCCGCGCGGCCTCGTCGCGAGGGGGACCGGGAGCGCAGGGGCGCGCCGCCGCGCAAAGCGCCGGTCGCCGCCTGCGGCGGGACGGAATCATGGACGCGCTGCTCAACGAATACCTGCCGATCCTGATCTTTCTCGCCATCGCGATCGTGCTGGCGCTGGTCCTCGCCCTCATCCCCTTCGTCGCCGCCCGCCAGAAGCCCGACCCGGAGAAGCTGTCGACCTACGAGTGCGGCTTCGAGCCGTTCGCCGACGCGCGCAAGCAATTCGACGTCCGCTTCTACCTGGTCGCCATCCTGTTCATCATCTTCGACCTCGAAGTGGCTTTTCTCTTTCCCTGGGCTATCTCTCTGGGAGAGATCGGCGTGTTCGGCTTCTGGTCGATGATGGTGTTCCTCGGCGTGCTGACGGTGGGCTTCGTCTACGAGTGGAAGAAGGG
>CAYTWJ010000091.1:0-1857 GCA_964442055.1 uncultured Rhodospirillaceae bacterium
CGTGCTCGACGGCAAGGCCGGCGCCGCCTGCCTGGTCGGCAAGACCTGGGACTTCCACGTCGAGGTCGCGCTCGGCATCCCGCTCGGCGAGAACATCGAGCTGATCGGCGATTCGGTGGCCCAGGTCGTCGCCAGGGGCCGCGAGGCGATGCTCGACGCCGAGCATTTCTTCGACGGCTACAAGGCCAACCCGGGCTTCGCGCTCGACTGCCTGAAGGCGGCGCTCGATGCCGGCGCGCGCTGGGTGGTGCTCTGCGACACCAACGGCGGCACGCTCCCCGACGAGATCGAGCGCATCGCCGGCGCCGTCTGCGACCGCTTCGGCGGCGGCCGCATCGGCATCCACTGCCACAACGACACCGAGAACGCCGTCGCCAACTCGCTCGCCGCTTTGCGCGCCGGCGTGCGCCAGGTGCAGGGCACGCTGAACGGCCTGGGGGAGCGCTGCGGCAACGCCAACCTGGTGTCGCTGATCCCGACCCTCTGCCTCAAGCGTGGCTATGCCGACCGCTTCGAGACCGGCGTCGCGGCCGAGGCGCTCAGCCATCTCACCGCCACCTCGCACCTGCTCGACGAGCTGCTCAACCGCGCGCCGAACCGCCACGCCGCCTATGTTGGCGCCGCCGCCTTCGCCCACAAGGGCGGGCTGCATGTCTCGGCGGTGGAGAAGGACCCGCGCACCTACGAGCACGTGCCGCCCGAGGCGGTCGGCAACCGGCGCCATATCCTGGTGTCCGACCAGGCGGGGCGGTCGAACGTGCTGGCGCGGTTGCGCGAGGCCGGCATCGAGGTCGATCCGTCGAGCGCCAAGGTGCAGCGCCTGCTCGACGAGGTGAAGCGGCGCGAGTTCGAGGGCTATTCCTACGACGGCGCCGAGGCCTCGTTCGAGCTGATGGCGCGGCGCGCGCTCGGCCAGGTGCCGGACTATTTCCGCGTCGAGCGCTTCCGCGTCATGGTCGAACGCCGCCACAACGCGCGCGGCGAGCTGGTCACGGTCTCGGAGGCGACGGTCAAGGTCAATGTCGACGGCAAGGTCTGGTTCTCGGTCGGCGAGGGCGCCGGCCCGGTGCACGCGCTCGACCGCGCGCTGCGCCAGGACCTCGGCAAGTACGCCGCCTTCATCGACGACCTGCGGCTGGTCGACTACAAGGTGCGCATCCTCACCGGCGGCACCGAGGCGGTGACGCGGGTGCTGATCGAAAGCGCCGACGGCGCCGGCAACCGCTGGTTCACGGTCGGCGTCTCGCCCAACATCGTCGACGCCTCGTTCGAAGCGCTGATGGATTCGATCACCTGGAAGCTGCTGCGCGACGGCGCGCCCGCCGGCGAGATGACGCGCCGGCCGGAGGCCGCCCCCGCCGCCGGCCAGGACTGAGTCCCTTGGCCGGCACCGACCGCAAGAAGGCCGCCAAGGTGATGGCGGCGCCGGGCCCGGTGGTGATCCTGGCGCGGCCGCAGCTTGGCATGAACATCGGCACCGCGGCGCGGGCGATGCTCAATTGCGGCCTGACCGAGCTGCGGCTGGTCAGCCCGCGCGACGGCTGGCCGAACAGCGCCGCCTATACCGCGGCGAGCCGCGCCGACGCCGTGCTCGACAAGGCCCGTGTCTTCGACGACGTTGCGGCGGCGATCGCCGACCTCGACCGCGTCTATGCCGCGACCGCACGGCCGCGCGACATGGCCAAGCCGGTGATGACGCCGCGCCGCGCCGCGGCGGCGATGCGCGCCGAGGTGGCGGCGGGCGGTCGCGTCGGCCTCTTGTTCGGGCCCGAGCGTACCGGCCTCGAGACGGCGGAGACCGCGCAGGCCAACGTTATCGTCACGGTGCCGCTCAACCCCGGCTTCTCCTCGCTCAAC
>CAYTWJ010000091.1:1957-10182 GCA_964442055.1 uncultured Rhodospirillaceae bacterium
GCAGGCCAACGTTATCGTCACGGTGCCGCTCAACCCCGGCTTCTCCTCGCTCAACTTGGCACAGGCGGTGCTGCTGGTCGGCTACGAATGGTTCGTCGCCGGCGAGGCGGCGCTCCCCGAGCGGATGCCGGCGCGCTCGCCGCCGGCGACCAAGGGCGACCTGCAGGGCCTGATCGACCACTTGACGGCCGAGCTCGACGCCTCGGGCTATTTCCACAACATCGAGGAGAAGCGCGCCTCGATGCTGGTCAACATCCGCAACATCTTCGAGCGCACGCCGCTGACCCAGCAGGACGTCCGCACGCTGCGCGGCATCGTCAAGGCGCTGGCGCTCGGCCGCCCCCGGCGCGAGCGCAAAGCCCCGGCCAACCGGCCGCCGCTTGCGGGCCGTTCCCGTCAGCGGCATTAAGGCACTGAGAACACAGCGCTTTTATTGCCGCCGCATCGGGGTGCCTGAGGCCGGCGCCGCTACGCTTCCGGCTTGACCCGGCGGCGCGGGCGGCTATAGTGCGCCCCTCGCGCGCCCGGGCGGTTCCGGGCGGCGTACTTCCGCGCCTGCCGGCGTGTCGGGAGGGAGATCCCGGCGGCGCCGGTACCGCCAGCCAAGGGCGGCCCGGAAGACCGGCGCGCAGGCGCACGGTCGGGGGGCGCAAGCAGAGGACAAGCAAGAATGACCAAGCGACTGCAATCGAAGTACAAGATCAACCGCCGGCTCGGCGAGAATCTCTGGGGCCGGCCGAAGAGCCCGCTCAACAAGCGCGAATACGGCCCCGGCCAGCACGGCCAGCGCCGCCGCAAGCCCTCGGACTACGGCGTGCAGCTCGCCGCCAAGCAGCGGCTCAGGGGCTATTACGGCAACATCACCGAGCGGCAATTCCAGAACTACTATCACGAGGCGATGCGCCGCCGCGGCGATTCCTCGGAGCAGCTCATCGGCCTGCTCGAGCGCCGGCTGGACGCGGTCGTCTATCGCCTGAAGCTGGTGCCGACGGTGTTCGCGGCGCGCCAGTTCGTCAACCACGGCCATGTCCGGGTCAACGGCCGTCGCGTCAACATCCCGAGCTACCAGGTCAACGAAGGCGACGTGATCGAGGTCGCCGAGAAGGCGCGCAACCTCGCCTCGGTGCAGGAGGCGCTGCAGAGCGCCGAGCGCGACATCCCCGACTATGTCGAGCTCGACAGCCAGAAGCTGCGCGGCGTCTTCAAGCGGGTGCCCGGCCTGGCCGACGTGCCCTACCCGGTGAAGATGGAACCGCACCTGGTGATCGAGTACTACTCGCGCTGATCAGCAGTCCCGGCCGGTTCGACGAAAGCCCGCCTTGCCGGCGGGCTTTTTCGTGCGCGCTTTCCCGCCGCCGCGGGACATTGTCGCGTCGTGTGAAGGCCGTCACAGTCTGCTCTTCGCCCGCGTCTATGTTCGTGCCGCTCGCGCTGGGCGGGCTGCTCACTTGGGGGAAGACATCGACATGAAGCGTTTAGCAATTGTCGCGGCGCTGGCCGGCGCCGTGCTTGGGAGTTCGGTCGCGGCGAACGCGGCCGAGAAGGCTGCGGCGGCAAAGCCCATGCCGCGCGGCGAATATTTGGCCAAGATCATGGGCTGCGGCGATTGCCACACGCCCGGCATGCTGATGGGCAAGCCCGATTTCGCGCGCTTTCTCGGCGGCTCGGAAGTCGGCTTCGAGATTCCCGGCCTCGGCATCTTCTATCCGCCCAACCTCACCTCGGATCCCGAAACCGGCCTCGGCAAGTGGACGGAGGCGCAGATCGTCACCGCGGTGCGCACCGGCGTGCGGCCCGACGGCCGTCAGCTCGCGCCGATCATGCCGTCGGTCTGGTACAAGAACCTGACCGATTCGGACGCGCGCGCTCGCCCGCTACATCAAGAGCCTGCCGCCGGTGCGGAACAAGGTCGCCGGCCCCGTCGGCCCCGGGCAGGCCGCGCCGGGGCCCTACATGACGGTGAAGATGCCGTAACTGCGTCGCACCGCCAGCAATCAGGCCGCGCCGGTCGGCACCGCGCGGCCTTTTTGTTGACGCCGGTACGGTGTCGGCATCCCGTGCTAGGCTTCCTCTGCGATCGACAAGCAGGCGGAGGTGCTGGATGGAGTCCGGCTTCCTGGCCTATGTGGCGATCGGCTTCGCGGCCCAGATGGTCGACGGCGCGATCGGCATGGCGCACGGCGTGATCGCGGCGACGCTGCTGCTCAATCTCGGGCTTGCCCCGGCGGCGGCCAGCGCCGGCGTGCACGCGGCGAAGGTCGCCACGGCCGGGCTCTCCGGCTATTTCCACTATCTGCACCGTAACGTCGACGGCGTTCTGTTGCTGCCGCTCGCCGCCGCCGGCGCCGGTGGCGGTGCGGTCGGCGCGTTCGTCCTGAGCGGCCTGCCGGGCGAGGCGGTGCGGCCGCTGGTCGCCATTTACCTGGCGTTGATCGGCCTCAGCCTTTTGCGCCGCGCATTGCTCGGGCCGGGGCCGGCGCGCCCCCTGCGCTATCCCGGGGCGCTCGGGCTTGGAGGCGGCTTCCTCGACGCTGTCGGCGGCGGCGGCTGGGGCCCGCTGATCACGGCGACGTTGATCGCGCGCGGCGTCGCGCCGCGCTTCGCCATCGGCACCGCCAATCTGGCCGAGTTCTTCGTCGCCGCCGTCATCGCCGCCGCCTTCGTCGTCAACATCGGCATCGATTTCGGCGACGTGGTGGTCGGGCTGATCGTCGGCGGCGCCTTGGCCGCGCCGCTGGCGCCGTGGCTGACCAAGCGGCTGCCGCCGCGCCTGCTGATGGGCATCGTCGGCGGCGTCGTGCTCGCCCTCAGCCTGACGCTGCTAGCCGCGGCCTTGCGCGGCTGAGCGCGGGCCGGCTTCCGTCGGCAGGCCCGCCGCCGCCCATTCGGGGAAGCCGTCCTCGAGCCGTCGCGCGGTGAAGCCCTGATGGCGCAGCGCGTTGACCGCCTCGTAGGCAAGGACGCAATACGGCCCGCGGCAATAGGCGACGACTTCCTGCCTCGGGTTGAGCTCGCGCAGTCGTGCTTCCAGGTCAGCGAGCGGGATGTTGACGGCATCGGGCAGGTGTCCCTGCGCGTATTCGTCGGCCGGCCGCACATCGAGTACGGTCACCTGGCCGGCCCGCGACCATTCCAACAATTGCCTGCGCGAGACCGGCTCCATGCTGTCGCGATCGGCGAAGTATCCCCGCACGATCTTGTCCACCTCGGCCAGGTTGCGCTCGGCCACCCGGCGCAGCGCGGCCAACAGATGCAGCACAGTGTCGTCGCTGAGGCGGTAGAGCACGAACCTGCCGTCCCGCCTGGATGCGACGAGACCGGCTCTCCGCATCTGCCGCAGGTGCAGCGAGGTGTTGGCGATCGAAAGGCCGACGCGCTCGGACAGCGCCTCCACGGCCCGCTCGCCCTGCGCCAGGCGCTCGAGGATTTCGAGCCGATGGGGATGACCGAGCGCCCGGGCCACTATGGCGAACTCGGCGAACAAGGCCTGCTTGGGAGCCGTTGACAATTCTCGCCTCCTGACATTATATCGTTCAAGCGAATGTTAAAATGTAGGCCCAAAAGGCCATTTAGGCAAGGACCTCTGAGCCATGACCGAGCTCTTGCTGGCGAACGAGCCGGCGATCCGCATCGCCTTCTTCCTCGGCATCCTTGGCGCGATGGCGGTCTGGGAGGCGGTGACCCCGCGCCGGCACCGGGAAATCTCCCGGCTGGTGCGCTGGCCGAGCAATCTCGGCATCGTGGTCGTCGACACGCTTCTGGTACGGCTCGTCTTCCCCATCGTGGCGGTCGGCCTCGCACTCCTTGCTGAGGAGCGCGGCTGGGGGCTGTTCAATGTCCTCGAGGCGCCCGCTTGGGCGGCCTTTGTGGCGTCGGTGCTGGCGCTCGATCTCGCCATTTACCTGCAGCACGTGATGTTTCACGCCGTGCCCGCGCTTTGGCGGCTGCATCGCATGCATCACGCCGATCTGGAATTCGACGTCACCACCGGGCTGCGCTTTCACCCCGTCGAGATCCTGCTCTCGATGGGCATCAAGCTCGTCGTCGTCGCCGCGCTCGGGCCGCCCGCAGTCGCCGTGCTCATCTTCGAGGTCCTGCTGAACGCCACCGCCATGTTCAACCACGGCAACGTGCGAATCCCGCCCGGGCTTGACCGGGTGCTGCGCTGGTTCGTCGTCACCCCCGACATGCACCGCGTCCATCACCCGGTCCATGCGGCCGAAACCAACAGCAATTTCGGCTTCAACCTGCCCTGGTGGGACAGGCTGCTCGGCACCTACCGTGCCCAGCCGGCGGAAGGCCATCAGGCGATGACCATCGGCATCGAGCAGTTCCGCACCCGCCGCGACCTCCGGCTCGACCGCATGCTGATCCAGCCGCTGCTCGGGCCGGCCAGCGGCTATGCCATCAACCGGGAGGAGCAGGCGCGATGAGCCGGCCGCGTCGCGTCGCCCGGGTTCTGCTGCTTGCCGCCGTCGCCGGCGCCATTTTGTGGGCGGCTCTTCACCGCGACCAGCTCGACCCCGCAGTTCTGGATTCCTGGCTGTCCCGCCTCGGCATCTGGGCGCCCGCGGTCTACGTGACCGTCTATGCCGCCGGCACGGTCGTTTTCCTGCCCGGCTCTCTTTTTGCGCTCGCCGGTGGGGCGCTGTTCGGCCCCGTCTGGGGCACGATTCTCAACCTTCTTGGCGCCACCATCGGCGCGGCCATCGCCTTCGTCGTCGCGCGCTATGTCAGCGGCGACTGGGTGGCGCGGAAGGCAGCCGGACGGCTGAAGCAGCTGATCGAGGGCGTGGAAGCCGAGGGCTGGCGCTTTGTCGCCTTTGTCCGACTCGTCCCGCTCTTTCCCTTCAACCTGACGAACTACGCCTTGGGCCTGACCCGGATTGCGTTCCCCTCGTATCTGGTCACCTCGCTCCTGTGCATGTTGCCCGGTGCCGTCGCCTACACCTGGCTCGGCCACGCCGGCCGCGAAGCCCTGGCCGGCGACGCCACGGCAATCCGTTACGGCTTGCTGGCGCTCGGCCTGATGGCGGCAATCGTCTTCGTGCCGCGACTGGCCAAGCGGCTGCGCCGAACCGACAGCGTCACCTGGATCGAACCCGAGCATCTCCGCCGTCAGGTCGAGCGTGGCGGGCCCTTGACCGTGCTCGACGTGCGCGGCGCCGATGAATTCGTTGGCGCGCTCGGCCACATCCCGGGGGCACTGAACATCCCCCTCAACGAGCTGGCGAGCCGGCTGGATGATCTGCGCGCGAGGGTGAACGGTCGGGTCACCGTCGTCTGCCGGACCGACAAGCGCTCGGCCACGGCCCAGGTGACCCTGCGTGCCGCGGGGTTCGATGGCGTAACCGTGCTGCGCGGCGGCATGGAGCGCTGGAACGCCCTGGGCTTTGCGACGGCATGCGATGATGCCGCCACTGCGTCAACGAAAGAGAAAGGGCTTCGACCATGAGGACCCTGTTCATTCTCAACGACCCGCCCTACGGCACCGAGCGCTGCTACAACGCGCTGCGCCTCGCCCATGCGCTGCTCAAGAACGATGCCGAAGCCCGGGTCGCCGTCTTCCTGATGGCGGATTCGGTCGTGGCCGCGCGCAAAGGTCAGAAAACTCCCGACGGCTACTACAACATCGAGCGGATGCTGAAGCGCGTCGTCGCCGGCAAGGGCAGGGTGCTGCTCTGCGGTACCTGCATGGACGCGCGCGGCATGACGGAGGCCGAGCTGACGGACGGCGCGCGCCGCAGCACGATGGACGAGCTCGCCGCCGAGACCCTGGCGGCCGACAAGGTGCTGGTTTTCTGAATGCGCCGCACCGAGGCCGGGCGGTCCGGTCGGGTGGGACCCGAGACCTATGCCGCCTGGCGCGCCACGGCGCTTGGCGGGCTGGTCGAGGCGCGCGAACGTAGTCTCGTGCTGGAACTGGCCGGCGACCTCGGCGGCCGCCGTCTGCTCGATGTCGGCTGCGGCGACGGGAGCTTCGCGATTGCCGCCGCACGACGCGGTGCCGCCGTCGTCGGGGTCGATCCCGATGCATGCATGCGCGCCGCCGCCCGGCGCCGTGCCGATGAAGCGGTGGCGCCGGTCCTGTTGGCCGGCGCCAACGCCGAGAGCTTGCCGTTCGCGTCCGGCCTCTTCGACGTGGTGGTCGCCGTTACCGTGCTCTGTTTCGTGCGCGACGCCGGCGCGGCGATCGCGGAAATGGCGCGGGTGCTGAAGCCGGGCGGCCGGCTGGTGCTGGGCGACCTCGGCGGGTGGAGCCTTTGGGCCGCGCGCCGCCGGGTCCGCGGCTGGCTCGGCGACGGCTTCTGGCGCGCCGCCCACTTTCGCACCGCGCCCGAACTGCGCCGGCTGGTCGAATATGCCGGCCTCGACTTCGTGGCGGCGCGCGGCGCCGTCTTCTTTCCGCCCTGGCCGCCGCTCGCCCTGGCGATGGCGCCGATCGATCGCCGGCTCGGCGCGCTGACGACATTCGGCGCCGCCTTCATCGGCCTGCGCGCCGACAAGCCGTCGGCCGGCGGGAAGGCGACGACGCGATGAACCGGGAGCGGCGCAACGTCCTGGTCCTGGCCGTCTGCCAGGCGATGTTCCAGTCGGCCTCGGTCCTGATCATGACCCTGTCCGGCCTGGTCGGTCAGCGCCTCGCCGACGATCCGGCGCTGGCCACGTTGCCGATTGCCGCGACCGTGGTCGGCACGGCGATCGCCACCATCCCGGCGTCGCTGCTGATGGGCCGTGTCGGCCGCCGGCCGGGCTTCATCCTCGGCGCTTTGATCGGCGCCGCCGGCGGGGCCTTGAGCGCGCTCGCCGTCGGGATCGCCGACTTCGCGCTGTTCTGTTTCGGCAACCTGCTGGTCGGCGTCTACCAGGGCTTCGCCCAGTTCTACCGTTTCGCCGCGGCCGAGGCGGCGCGCCCCGAATCGCGCGGCCGCGCCATCTCGCTGGTGCTGGCCGGCGGCGTGGTCGCCGCGGTGGCCGGACCCGAGATCGCCAAATGGACCCGCGACCTCGGCGCGGTCGCCTACATGGCGCCCTATCTGGCGGTGGCGGCGCTCGGCGCAGTGCCGGCGGTGCTGTTGCTGGCGCTGGCTTTGCCGACCGCGGGCGCCGAGGCGGCGTCGGCGGGCTCGCGCCCGCTCGTCCGCATCGCACGCCAGCCCGCTTTCGTGGTCGCGGTGACGAGCGCGGCGATCGGCTACGGGGTGATGATCCTGGCGATGACGGCGACCCCGCTGGCCATGGTCGCGCACCACCACGGCGTCGACACCGCTGCCTTCGTCATCCAGGGCCACGTGCTCGGCATGTTCCTGCCGTCCTTCGTCACCGGCACGCTGATCCAGCGCCTCGGCGTGCTCACCATCATGTCGGCGGGGGTGGCGCTGCTGGCCCTGCACGTGGCGATCGCCGTCTCCGGCATCGACGTGCCGCATTTCCTGAGCGCGCTGGTGCTGCTCGGCGTCGGCTGGAACTTCCTGTTCGTCGGCGGCACCACCCTCCTGACCGCGACCTACGAGCCGGCCGAGCGGGCGAAGGTCCAGGCGCTCAACGATTTCCTGATTCTCGCGGTCGTGGTCGGTGCGTCCTTCTCGTCGGGCGCGCTGCTCAACGCCTTCGGCTGGCGCGGCGTCAACCTGGTCGCCTTGCCGTTCCTCGCCGCGTCGGGACTGGCGATCGGCTGGCTCGGCTTCCGGCGGCGGCGCCTCGCCGCGACCTGACCGCCGCGCCGGCTGCGGACGCCGGCGGAATCAGACAAGGGCCGCCCGGATCGGGGCGGCCCTTTCGTGCAGTCTGCTGCGGCGCGGTTCAGGCGTGATGGTGGCTGTGGGCGACGCCCTTGTCGTGCAGCACCTTCTCGAGCTCGCCGCTCTCGAACATCTCGCGCACGATGTCGCAGCCGCCGACGAACTCGCCCTTGATGTAGAGCTGCGGGATCGTCGGCCAGTCGCTGTACGCCTTGATGCCCTCGCGGATGCTCATGTCCTCGAGCACATTGATGTCATGATAGTCGACGCCCAGGTATTGCAGAATCTGGGCCACCTGCCCGGAGAAGCCGCACTGCGGGAAGTTCTTGGTGCCCTTCATGAAAAGCACCACATCGTGGCTGGAGATCTGCTTGCGGATCCAATCGTGGACTGCCTGCTCGCTCATGGCTCATCCTCAAGGCTCAGGGCGCGGCGCCGAACTGCCGACGCATGTCGGGTCACAGCATAGACATGGCCTCGCAG
>CAYTWJ010000092.1:0-10144 GCA_964442055.1 uncultured Rhodospirillaceae bacterium
GCCGCCCTTGCGCGGAATCTTCTCGCCGGCGGCGACGTCGATCACGTAGATGGTGAGGTCGGCGAGCTCGGGGCTGAAGGTGGCGGCCAGGTTGTCGCCGCCCGATTCGATCAGGATCAGGTCGAGGCCGGGGAACCTCGCCCGCATCGCGGCCACCGCCGCCAGGTTGATCGAGGCGTCCTCGCGGATCGCGGTGTGCGGGCAGCCGCCGGTCTCGACGCCCATGATCCGCTCCGCCGGCAGCGCGCCGGCGCGGGTCAGGATCAGGGCATCCTCCTTGGTGTAGATGTCGTTGGTGATCGCGCAGATGTCGTAGCGGTCGCGGAAGGCCTTGCACAGCGCCTCCATCAGCGCGGTCTTGCCCGAGCCGACCGGGCCGCCGATGCCGACCCGCAAGGGGCCGTGGGGCGAGGGCCTTGTTTGGACCGGGACGTGCGATCGCGATTGCGCGCTCATGTGCGGAACAGCCTCGTATACTGGGTTTCGTGGCGCATGGCGGCGATGTCGGCCCGCCAGGCCGCGCCGCCGAGATCGTCGAGGCCGGCGCCGGCCGCCGCCTCGGCCACCGATCGCAGCACCGGTTCGAGCGCCGCAATCGCGCGCTGGCCGTCGGTCTGGCCGAGCGGGATCAGCCGCAGCCCGGCCGAGACCAGGTTGGCGGCGAAAGCCAGCAGGTAGGCCGGCAGCGCCGCTTCCAGCGCCAGCCGGTGCGCGGCCGCCGCCGCGGCGACGGCGACCGGATAGGCGATCGGGGGCTCGAGCGCCGCGGCCAGCGCCTCCAGCGCGGCGGCGGGCCAGGCGGCGCGGGTGGCGGCGATGAAGGCCGCGCCTTGCGCCGTGGTCTCCAAGTGCCGCTCGCGTGAGGGTGCGTAGGCGGCCGCCAGCTCGGCGATCCCGGCCAATGCGGCGCGGTCGCCGGCCGCCGCGGCACGGAAGCCGGCGGCGAACAGCACCGCATCGGACCAGCCGCCGCCGAAGCGCATGACGTCCTCGATCCAGGCGACCAGCGTCGGCCGGTCGCGGATGTCACCGGCCTCGACCGCCCATTCGATGCCGTGGCTGTAGCTGTAAGCGCCGACGGGGTAGGCCGGCGACAGCCAGGTCATCAGGCGGGTGAGCGCGGCGGTCTGCATCGCCTAGCGAAGGGGCCGGAGGTCGCCGGGGCGACGCGCTCGCCCCGATTCAGCGTCGTGGTCGTGGCCATGATCGTGGCCGTGCCGATGACCGTGACCGCCCGCCACGGCATAGGCGCCGCCTTCCGGCTGGAACGGCGCCTCGAGCTCGACGACGGTGGCACCCAGGCCCTTCAGCATCTCGGCGACGACCCGGTCGGCGCGGATGCGCAAGCAATCGTCGCCGAGCTCGGTCGGCAGATGCCGGTTGCCGAGGTGCCAGGCGAGGCGCAGCAGATGCCGGGCGTCGCGCCCGCGCACCTCCATCACCGGCTCGGGCACCGCCTGCACCGCGACCAGCCGCCCGTCGTCGAGCAGCAGGCCGTCGCCGTCGCGCAGCGCCACCGCCTCGGGCAGATCGAGCAGGAACTCGAAGCCGGCGATGCCGCTAAGGCGCAGGCGGCGGCGATGGCGCGATTCGTAATCGAGCACCACCTTGTCCACCGCGGGGCCGCTCCAGCCGCCGGCAGGCTTGACCCGTGTCGCGCGCTGCATGCCGGCTCCTAGAAGAGGAAATAGCGCTGCGCCATCGGCAGCTCGCGCGCCGGAGCGCAGGTCAGCAGCTCGCCGTCGGCGCGCACCAGGTAGGTCTCGGGATCGACCTCGATCCGCGGCGTGGCGCGGTTGTGGATCATCGAGGCCTTGGAGATGCCGCCGCGGGTGTTGCGCACCGCGACCAGCTCCTTCTGCACGCCGAGCCGGGCGCCGATCCCGGCGGCGAGCGCCGCCTGCGAGACGAAGACGCAGGAGGAGGCGGTGCGGGCACGGCCGAAGGCGCCGAACATTGGCCGGTAGTGCACCGGCTGGGGCGTCGGGATCGAGGCGTTGGGATCGCCCATCGGCGCCGTGGCGATGACGCCGCCGAGCAGCACCAGGTCCGGCTTGACGCCGAAGAACGCCGGCTTCCACAGCACCAGATCGGCGCGCTTGCCGACTTCGACCGAGCCGACGTGCTCGGCCATGCCGTGGGCGATGGCCGGGTTGATGGTGTACTTGGCGATGTAGCGCTTGACCCGGAAGTTGTCGTTGTCGCCGGTCTCTTCGGGCAGGCGGCCGCGCTGCACCTTCATCTTGTGCGCGGTCTGCCAGGTGCGGATCACCACCTCGCCGACCCGGCCCATGGCCTGGCTGTCGGACGAGATCGCCGAGAAGGCGCCGAGGTCGTGCAAGATGTCCTCGGCGGCGATGGTCTCCTTGCGGATGCGGCTCTCGGCGAAAGCCAGGTCCTCGGGGATCGCCGGATCGAGATGGTGGCACACCATCAGCATGTCGAGATGCTCGTCGATGGTGTTGACGGTGTAGGGCCGGGTCGGGTTGGTCGACGACGGCAGCACGTTGGGCAGGCCGCAGACCTTGATGATGTCGGGGGCGTGGCCGCCGCCGGCGCCTTCGGTGTGATAGGCGTGGATGGTGCGGCCCTTGAAGGCCGCGATCGAGCTTTCGACAAAGCCGCTCTCGTTCAGCGTGTCGGTGTGGATCATCACCTGCACGTCGTGGTCGTCGGCGACCGCGAGGCAGCAGTCGATCGCCGCCGGGGTGGTGCCCCAGTCCTCGTGCAGCTTCAAACAGGCGGCGCCGGCGGCGACCTGCTCGACCAGCGCGGCGGGCAGGCTGGCATTGCCCTTGCCGGCGAAGGCCAGGTTCATGGCGAAGCCGTCGGCCGCCTGGATCATGCGGCCGATATGCCAGGGGCCCGGCGTGCAGGTGGTGGCGTTGGTGCCGGTGGCCGGGCCGGTGCCGCCGCCGAGCATGGTGGTGATGCCGGAGGCCAGCGCCTCGTCGATCTGCTGCGGGCAGATGAAATGGATGTGCGAATCCATCCCGCCGGCGGTGACGATCTTGCCCTCGCCGGCGATCGCCTCGGTGCCGGGGCCGACGACGATGTCGACGTTCGGCTGGGTGTCGGGGTTGCCGGCCTTGCCGATGCCGCAGATGCGGCCGTCGCGGACGCCGATGTCGGCCTTGACGATGCCCCAATGGTCGACGATCAGGGCGTTGGTGATGACGGTGTCGACGGCGCCCTCGGCGCGGGTGGCCTGCGCCTGGCCCATGCCGTCGCGGATCACCTTGCCGCCGCCGAACTTCACCTCCTCGCCGTAGACGGTGAAGTCCCGCTCGACCGCGACGATCAGGTCGGTATCCGCCAGGCGGACCTTGTCGCCGGTGGTCGGGCCGAACATGTCGGCATAGGCCGCGCGTGAGATGCGTGCCGGCATGATCCCTCCCCCTCAGTCGAGCGCGCCCATGACGCGCTGGCGGAAGCCGTAGACCCGGCGCGCGCCCCTCAGCGGCACCAGGGTCACGCTGCGGGTCTGGCCCGGCTCGAAGCGCACCGCCGTGCCCGCGGCGATGTCGAGCCGCATGCCGCGCGCCTTGTCGCGGTCGAAGACCAGCGCCGGGTTGGTTTCGAAGAAGTGATAGTGGCTGCCGACCTGGACCGGCCGGTCGCCGGTGTTCGCGACCTGCAGCGTCACCGTCGGCTGGCCGGCGTTGAGCTCGATCTCGCCGGCGGCCGTGAACAACTCGCCCGGAATCATGGCTTCACCTGTCACGATGCGATCAGGCCGACGCCGGCGGCCGCGCCGACGCCGGAAGCGCGCAGCGCCCATCGACCCATCCGGCCGATGAGTGCAGTACCGAGGGCGATGCCGGCGAGATGCAGGGCGGCGGTGGCCGCGACGAAGCCCAGCGCATAAAGCAGATGGCCGGCAACGGGCGCCTCGACGCCGTGGGCGTGGCCGTGGAAGAGCGCGAAGAGTCCGACCACCGCGGCGCCGACCGGCAGCTTCGCCCGAACGGTGAAGGCAACCAGCAAACCGAGGACGACCACCGAAGCCAGTATCCCGGCCTCGACATAGGGCAGCGGCGCCCCGGACAAGCCGAGGCCGAACCCGCCGAGCATGCAAGCGACGAAGGCTGCCGGCCACAGCCACAGCGCCCGGCCGCCAGCCAACACCGACCAGAGGCCGACTGCGACCATCGCCAGCACGTGATCGGCGCCGCTGGGCGGATGCGCCAACCCGGACATGAACGTGGCGGCATCCGCCAGGCCGTGCGCCGCCGCGGGCGCGGCGGCCAGTACCGAGCCGGCTCCCAGGCCGGCAGCAACCAAGGCTTTCATCGCAGTTCCCTTCTTTCAGCGAATCGGGTTGTGGACGGTGACCAGCTTAACGCCGTCCGGGAAAGTGGCTTCGACCTGCACTTCCGCAATCATCTCGGCCACGCCCGGCATCACCTGGTGGGCGGCGAGCACGTGGCCGCCGGCTTCCATCAGCTCGGCGACCGAGCGGCCGTCGCGCGCCCCTTCGAGCAGGAAATCGGTGATCAGTGCGACTGCTTCCGGGTGATTGAGCTTGACCCCGCGCTCCAGCCGCCGGCGCGCCACCATCGCCGCCATGCTGATCAAGAGCTTGTCCTTTTCGCGTGGCGTCAGTTGCATGGCTCCTCCCCGGTTCGCCTCATTGGTCGCGGCTCAGCAATCCCAGACTCGCGGCAGCCGTCGGCTGTCGCGCAGGGCCGAGAGCAGCGCGCGCAGCGCCGCGCGCAGGCAGGCGCCGTCCTTGGCGACGAGCCGCCCGACCAGAAGGCCATTCCAGGCGCTGACGCCGGCCTCGGCCGGTGCCGCCGACAAGGCGGCGCGGGCAGCTTCGAGGCAGGCCTCGATGTCGGGTGCCGCCCGGACGACGGTCGCGACCGCACCGGCACCGGCGCCGGCCGCCGGCCGCGACAGGGTGGCGGCCATGTCGCCATCGAGGCGGACGCCATCGGCGAACAGCAGACGCCCGTCGCGCCTGAGCCGCCACGAATCGCGCAGCGCGCCCCGCATGACCCGCTCGCCGCTGGCAGTGCGGCCGAACACGATTGCCTCGACCGCCAGCAGCGCGGCGTCGGCCGCCATGTCGACGGAGAGCCGCCGCACCAGCCGCGCCCCGTCGAAGAGGATGGTTTCTTGCGGCAGCCATTCGACCTCGGCGGCCGGCGCCAGCGCCAGCCGGGTCTCGACGCGGGATTCGCCGGCGGCGGCGCGGTAGATCTTCTCGCAGGCCTGGGTCGTGAGCGCAACGGCCGCGCCGGGGCCGACGTCGATCGCGTAATCCATGCGGTCGCCGCCGGTGAGCCCGCCGGCGGTGTTGATCAGGACCACCTCGGGCGGCAGGCCGGCACGGCGCGGCAGGCGGGCCTTGGCCGCGCCCCGCTCGTAATGGGAGGCCAGCCGGGTCTGGCCGCCGCTGCGCCGGAAGGCGAGGCGCAGCTGGCCGTCGGCCCTTTGCAATGACTCGGGCGCCGCTTCATCGTCCAGGTCAGACCGTGAGATGGCGGCGAACATGACCCTCGTCCATTTCCGAGCGGTCGCCGGCGAGGACGATCTCGCCGCGGTCCATGACGGCGAAGCGATCGGCAAGGTCGCGGGCGAACTCGAAATACTGCTCGACCAGCAGAATCGCCATCCCGCCCTTGTCGCGCAAGTAGGCAATGGCGCGGCCGATATCCTTGATGATCGAGGGCTGGATGCCCTCGGTCGGCTCGTCGAGGACCAGGAGGCGCGGGCGCGTCACCAGCGCCCGGGCAATGGCGAGCTGCTGCTGCTGGCCGCCCGACAGGTCGCCGCCGCGGCGCTTGAGCATGTCGCCGAGGACCGGAAACAGCGTGAACACCTCGTCGGGAACCGCGCGCTGATGGCGCGGCAGCGGCGCGAAGCCGGTCTCGAGGTTCTCCTTCACCGTCAGCAGGGGGAAGATCTCGCGCCCCTGCGGCACGTAGGCGATACCGCGCCGCGCCCGCTCGTGCGGCGCCAGGGCGGCGATGTCGGCGCCCTCCCACTCGACGGCACCGCCCCGGATCGCCGCCAGGCCGACGATGGCGCGCAGCAAGCTCGTCTTGCCGACGCCATTGCGGCCCATCAGGCAGGTGATCCTGCCGGTTTCGGCGCCGAGCGAGACCCGGCGCAGCGCCTGGGCGGCGCCGTAATAGAGGTCGAGATCGCGTACCGCCAGCATCGTCAGCGCCCCAGATAGACTTCGACCACCTGCGGGTTCCGGCTGACCGCATCGAGCGGGCCCTCGGCCAGCACCGCGCCCTCGTGCAGCACGGTGACCTTGACGCCGAGGTCGCGGACGAAGGTCATGTCGTGCTCGACCACGATCACCGAGCGGGTCCTGTTGATCTCCTTGAGGAGTTCCGCGGTCTCGGCGGTCTCGGCATCGGTCATGCCGGCGGCCGGCTCGTCGATCAGCAGCAGTTTCGGGTCCTGCGCCAGCAGCATGCCGATCTCGAGCCACTGCTTCTGGCCGTGACTGAGGTTCGCCGCCACCTCGTCGCGCAGCGGATAGAGCCGCACCAGGTGCAAGAGCTCGTCGATCCGCTCGGCCGCGGCGGAGTGGCTGCGCTCGAACAGGGCGGCAAACACGCGGCGGTCGCGCTTCAGCGCCAGCGCCAGGTTGTCGCCGACGCTGTGCTCGTCGAACACCGTCGGCTTCTGGAACTTGCGGCCGATGCCGAGCTGGGCGATGGCGGCTTCGTCCAGGCGGGTGAGGTCGACATCGCCGTCGAACAGCACCTCTCCCTTGTCGGGGCGGGTCTTGCCGGTGATCACGTCCATCATGGTGGTCTTGCCGGCGCCGTTCGGGCCGATGATGGCGCGCATCTCGCCGGGATCGATCACCAGCGACAGCTCGTTCAGGGCGCGGAAGCCGTCGAAGGACACCGTGACGCCGTCGAGATAGAGCTGCGAATCGCTGAGCCGCATGGCCCTATTCCGCCGAAGGCGCCGGGGCCGGCGCCGCCGTCGGCGCCGCCGGCGGTGCGCCGCGCAGCCGTGCCAGGAGGCCGATCACCCCCTTGGGCAAGAGCAGGGTGACGGCGACGAACAGGCCGCCGAGCGCGAACAGCCAGATTTCGGGAATGGCGCCGGTGAACCAGGTCTTGGCGAAGTTGACCAGGAAGGCGCCAAACACCGGCCCGACCAGGGTGCCGCGGCCGCCGACCGCCACCCAGATGACAGTTTCGATGGAATTGGCCGGCGCGAACTCGCTCGGGTTGATGATGCCGACCTGCGGCACGTACAGCGCGCCGGCGATCCCGGCCATCGCCGCCGAGAGGGTGAAGACGAACAGCTTGTAGTTCTCGACCCGGTAGCCGAGGAAGCGGACCCGGCTCTCGGCATCGCGGATGGCCACCAGCACCTTGCCCAGGCGGGAATTGACCACCGCGGCGGCGGTGCCGAGGCCGAGCGCCAGCGCCAGCGCCGAGGCCAGGAACAGCGCCGCCCGCGTCGCGTCAGCCTGGACGCTGAAGCCGAGGATGTCCTTGAAATCGGTCAGGCCGTTGTTGCCGCCGAAGCCCATGTCGTTGCGGAAGAAGGCCAGCATCAGGGCGAAGGTCATCGCCTGGGTGATGATCGACAGATAGACCCCGGTGACGCGGCTGCGAAAGGCGAACCAGCCGGCGACCAGGGCCAGCAGCCCCGGCACCAGCAGCACCATCAGCGCCGCGAACCAGAACTGGTCGAAGCCGTACCAGTACCAGGGCAGCTCCTTCCAGTTCAGGAACACCATGAAGTCGGGCAGCAACGGGTGGCCGTAGACGCCGCGGCTGCCGATCCGGCGCATCAGATACATGCCCATGGCATAGCCGCCCAGCGCAAAGAAAGCGCCGTGGCCCAGGCTCAGGATGCCGCAATAGCCCCAGACCAGGTCGACCGCCAGCGCCAGCAGCGCGTAGCAGAGGTACTTGCCGAGCAGCGTCATGACGTAGGTCGGCACGTGCAGCGCGCTCTCTTCCGGCGTCAGCAGGTTGAGCGCCGGCACCGCCAGGCCGAAGACGACCACGCCGGCGACGAACAGGCTGAAGCGGCCGGCGAGGCCGCGCAGCAGGATGCCCTCGCGCATCATGCCTCGACCGCCCGGCCCTTCAGCGCGAACAGGCCGCGCGGCCGCTTCTGGATGAACAGGATGATGAAGACCAGGACCAGGATCTTGCCCAGCACCGCGCCGGCATAGGGCTCGAGGAACTTGTTGACGACGCCGAGCGTCGCGGCGCCGACCAGCGTGCCCCAGAGGTTGCCGACGCCGCCGAACACCACCACCATGAACGAGTCGATGATGTAGCCTTGGCCGAGATTCGGGCTGACATTGTCGATCTGGCTCAGCGCCACTCCGGCCATGCCGGCGATCCCTGAGCCCAGCCCGAAGGTGAGCGCGTCCACCCGCGGCGTGCGGATGCCCATGGCGCTGGCCATGGCGCGGTTCTGGGTCACCGCACGCATGTGGAGGCCGAAGCCGGTCCGGCGCAGCACGACGGTCAGCGCCGCGAAGACCAGCAGGGCGAAGACCACGATCCAGAGCCGGTTGTAGGTGATCGAGAGCTGGCCGAGCTCGAAGGCGCCCGACATCCAGGAGGGATTGCCGACCTCGCGGTTGGTGGGGCCGAAGATCGAGCGCACCGCCTGCTGCAGCACCAGCGACAGCCCCCAGGTGGCCAGCAGGGTCTCGAGCGGGCGGCCATAGAGCCAGCGGATGACGCCACGCTCGATGGCGACGCCGACGGCACCGGCGACCAGGAAGGCCAGCGGCAGCGCGATCAGCAGGGAGGCGTCGAAGAGGGCGGGCCAGCGGCTGCGGATCAGCTCCTGCACGACGAACGTGGTGTAGGCGCCGAGCATCACCATCTCGCCGTGCGCCATGTTGATGACGCCCATCACGCCGAAGGTGATGGCGAGTCCGATCGCCGCCAGCAGCAGCACCGAGCCCAGCGACAGCCCGTACCAGACGTTCTGCGCCGCCTCCCAGATCGCCAGATCGCGCTCGATGGCGCGCGCCGCCGCGTCGGCCGCCTCGCGCAACCGGCCCTCGCTCTGGCCGCGCAGGTTGACGAGCAGCGCCAGGCTGTCGCGGTCGCCCCGCGCCTTGATCTCGTCGATCGCCGCCAGCTTCTGCGGCTCATCGGCGTCGCCGAACAGCAGCGCCGCCGCCCGCGCCTGGCGCATCAGCAGGGCGATGCCGGCATCTTTTTCGGCCGCCAGCGCCGCATCGAGCGCCGGCAGCGCCTTGGGATCGCGGCTTTTCAGCACCGCCTCCGCCGCCTCGCGCCGCACTCTGTGGTCGGGATTCATCAGGGTGAGCGCGCCCATCGCCGACTCGATCGCCCGCCGGACGCGGTTGTTCACCCGCACCCGTTCCAGCGCCCCCGCCGGGGCTTCGCCGACGGCCTCGCCGCTGAGCGGGTCGGTCAGCGCCAGCGTGGTGCCGGCGCGCTGGCCGATGAACACGCCGCCGTCGTCCTTGCGGACATAGAGGTTGCCGGCCTCGAGCGCCTGCAGGATGGCCGGCACGCGGCCATCGGCCGAGGTCGCCAGCGCCTCGATCGCCTTCTCGGTCTCGCTGTAGCTGCCGGCGCCGAGCGCCTTGACCGTGTCGCCGATGTCGGCTGCCCTCGCTGGCGCCGGGCCGGCCACCCTGCCAGAGACGGCGAGGACGAGAAAGAAAGCGATCGCCAGCCGGTGCAAACGGGCGCCCATGAGAACCTTCGCGGCGGAAGCGCGGGAGGCGAGCCTGTCGCCCCCCGCGCCGAACCGCACGGTGATCGGAGTCCGGGCGCTCAGCTGCCCTTGCCCTTGCCGCCGCACTTGCCGGTCTTGACGTTGAAATTGCCGCAGGACATCGGCGCCCGCCAATCCGAGATCAGGTTCTTCGAATCGGGCAGGTAGTCCGACCACTCGTCGCCGACGACCAGGCCGCTGGTCTTCCAGACGGTGTCGAACTGGCCGTTGTCCTGGATCTCGCCGATCAGCACCGGCTTGGTGATGTGGTGGTTCGGCATCATCGTCGAGTAGCCGCCGCTGAGATTCGGCACCGAGACGCCGACGATGGCGTCGATCACCGCGTCCGGATCGGTGCTGCCGGCCTTCTCGACCGCCTTCACCCACATGTTGAAGCCGATGACGTGCGCCTCCATCGGGTCGTTGGTCACGCGCT
>CAYTWJ010000093.1:0-10130 GCA_964442055.1 uncultured Rhodospirillaceae bacterium
CCCTCGACATGGGCGCGCTGCTCGCCGGCACGCGCTATCGCGGCGACTTCGAGGAGCGCCTCAAGCAGGTGATGAGCGAGCTCGAGGCGATCCCCGGCGCGATCATGTTCATCGACGAGATGCACACGGTGATCGGCGCCGGCGCGACCTCGGGCGGGGCGATGGACGCCTCCAACCTGCTCAAGCCGGCGCTGGCCTCGGGCACGCTGCGCTGCATCGGCTCGTCGACCTACAAGGAATACCGCAGCTACATCGAGAAGGACCGCGCGCTGCTGCGCCGCTTCCAGAAGATCGACGTCAACGAGCCCTCGCTCGACGACACGGTCAAGATCCTGCGCGGCCTCAAGCCCTATTACGAGCGCCACCACGGCATCCGCTACACCGACGAGGCGCTGCGCGCCGCCGTCGACCTCGCCGCCAAGTACATCAACGACCGCAAGCTGCCCGACAAGGCGATCGACGTCATCGACGAGGTCGGCGCCGCCGAGCTGCTCAAGGCCGAGAGCCGGCGCCGGAAGGTGATCGGGGTCAAGGAGATCGAGGCGATCGTCGCCAAGATCGCCCGCATCCCGCCCAAGACGGTGAGCCGCGCCGACAAGGCCAACCTGAAGAGCCTCGAGGACGACCTCAAGCGGGTCGTCTACGGCCAGGAGCGGGCGATCGAGGCGCTGGCCAGCGCCATCAAGCTGGCCCGCGCCGGCCTGCGCGAGCCGGAGAAGCCGATCGGCTGCTACCTGTTCTCCGGCCCGACCGGGGTCGGCAAGACCGAGGTGGCGCGCCAGCTCGCTTCGATCATGGGCGTCGAGCTGATCCGCTTCGACATGTCGGAGTACATGGAGCGGCACACCGTGTCGCGGCTGATCGGCGCGCCGCCCGGCTATGTCGGCTTCGACCAGGGCGGCCTCCTTACCGACGCCATCGACCAGCATCCGCACGCCGTGCTGCTGCTCGACGAGATCGAGAAGGCCCATCCCGACCTGTTCAACATCCTGCTGCAGGTGATGGACCACGGCCGCCTCACCGACCACAACGGCAAGAGCATCGACTTCCGCAACGTCGTGCTGATCATGACCACCAACGCCGGCGCCAGCGAGATGTCGCGCCAGGCGATCGGCTTCGGCCGCGGCCTCAAGGAGGGCGAGGACGAGGAGGCGATCAAGCGCATGTTCACGCCGGAATTCCGCAACCGCCTCGACGCCACCATCGCCTTCGCGGCGCTGACCCCCGAGATCGTCGGCCGCGTGGTCGACAAGTTCATCGCCCAGCTCGAGGCGCAGCTCTCCGACCGCCAGGTCACCTTCTCGCTGACCGAGGAATCGCGGCGCTGGCTGGCCGAGAAGGGCTACGACCCGCTCTACGGCGCGCGGCCGCTCGCCCGCGTCATCCAGGAGCACATCAAGAAGCCGCTCTCCGACGAGCTCTTGTTCGGCAAGCTGGCCAAGGGCGGCCACGTCACGGTCAGGCTCGACGGCGACAAGCTCGGCTTCGCCATCGCCCCGCCGGACAAGCCGCGCAAGGCCGACAAGGCGGCCGGCGGCAAGGAGCCGGAATACGCGGAATAAGCGGCGGCGCGGCGCGCGATCAGGCCTGACTCACCCCGGCGTCTCGGCCAGCATGGCGTCGAGCGCGCGCTCGGCCTCGCGGGCGCGCAGGTGCCAGCGCTGGGCCGCCGCCTCGTCGGGGTCGAGCCCGTACTCGCCACCGAAATAGATGTCGCCCAACCGGCGCATGGCGCCGATATGGCCGCCGTCGGCGGCGCGCCGCACCCAATCGAGGCCGCGCGTGCGCTGGGGCGCGGTGCCGAAGCCGTCGAGATACATCAGGCCCGCGGAATACATCTCGGTCACGTCGCCGAGCTCGGCCGCCGCCACGGTTTCGGCCAGCGCCTCGGCGGGCTCGCCGGCGAAGGTGGCGGCGATGGCCAGCACGCGGTGGGCGGCGACGAAGTCGGGCTTCAGCTGCACGGCGCGCCGGAGCGGCGCCAGCGCCTCGCGGTTCATGTTGAGCGTGGCATGGGCGGCGCCGAGCTGGAATTGCGCCTCGGCGTCAAAGGGCGCGCGCTCGGCCCATTGCCGGTAGAGATCGAGGCCTTCCATGTAACGGCCGGCGACGAACCGGGCCAGGGCCAGCCGGCCCAGCGAGGCGAGGTTGTCGGGGTCCTCGCGCAGCGCCGTTTCGCAGGCGCCGCCGAGGCCGCGCCGCGCCTCGCGGGCGCAACGGTCGGCCGGCGTCTCCTCCGCCGCCGCCGGCAGGGCCAGCGCGGCGACCAGGAGCATGCCGGCCAGCGACCTCATTCGAGCTTGCTCCGGATGCGCTCGGCCAGCGCCGCGATGGCGTCCTTGTCGCCGGGGGTCAGGCTCCAGTTCAGCGACGCGCGGTCGCCGTTGCGGCGCGGGAAGACATGGACATGGAAATGGAAGACCGACTGCGCCGCGCCGGGGCCGTTGGCGTGCACCAGGTTGAGGCCGTCGGGCGTCAGCTCGTCGCGCACCGCCGTCGCCACGCGCCGCGCCGCCTTGGCCACCGCGGTGAGCTGGTTGTCCGGCATCGAATAGAGATCGGGATAGTGGCCCTTGGCGATGACCAGGCAGTGGCCGTCGTTGAACGGGTTGATGTCCATGAAGGCGAGGGCGTGGTTGGTCTCGTAAAGCTTGAAGCAAGGGATCTTGCCGGCGACGATCTTGCAGAAGATGCAGTTGTCGTCGGTCGGATACGCGGCCATCGCATCGCCCCCCTGGTCGGTTGCCGGGCGGAATCATAGCCGGCCGCGGCGGCGGCTCCAAGCGCGCTAGCTCGCCGGCCAGGGCAGTCGCATTTGGCTGCGGTCCGCGGTCCGCGCCCTTCGAGACGCGCCCTGCGGGCGCTCCTCAGGACGAGGAAAAACAAAAAGCCTCATGGTGAGGAGGCCGCCCGTCGACGCACCCTCCACGCGGCGCTCGGCACAAGCGGGCGGCCGTCTCGAACCATGAGGCCGCGATTCACCAGATGCGATTGCCCTAGGACGCCTGCACCGGCCCCTTGCGGAACGGCGCGTGCGCGGCCAGCTCCTCGATCTCGGCAGTGACGGCGCGGCGCTCGGCGGCGACGAAGCGGGCGACGGCGTCGCGCAGGCCGGCATCGGCGAACCAGTGCGCCGAATAGGTCTCCACCGGCAGGTAGCCGCGCAGCAGCTTGTGCTCGCCCTGCGCGCCGGCCTCGACGCGAGCAAGGCCGTGCGCGATGGCATAGTCGATCGCCCGGTAGTAGCAGCATTCGAAATGCAGGAACGGGTGCTGCTCGACGCAGCCCCAATAGCGGCCGTAGAGCGTGTCGCGCCCCTTCAGGTTCAGCGCCCCGGCGATCCAGCGCCCGGCGCGGCGCGCCAGCACCATGACCACGCTGTCGGCCATGCCGGCGCCGAGGCGGCGGAAGAAATCGCGGTTGAGGTAGGGCCGGCCCCACTTGCGGCCGCCGGTGTCCATGTAGAAGCGGAAAAAGGCGTCCCAGTCCGCCTTGCCGAGCTCCGCGCCGCCGAGCGTGACGATTTCGACGCCGTCCGCCATCGCCTGCTCGCGTTCGCGGCGGAGCTGCTTGCGCTTGCGTGCGGCCAGCTCGGCGAGGAAATCGTCGAAGTCGCGGTAGCCCCGGTTCTCCCAGTGGAACTGCTCGCCGGTCCGGCGTAAGAGGCCGAGCTCGCCGAGCAGCCGCCATTCGTCGGCCGTCGGAAAGGTGACGTGCAGCGACGAGGCGCCGACGCGGCGCGCCAGCTCGACCGCGCCGGCGACCAGGCTCCGCGCCGCCGGCTCGAAGGGCTGGTCGGGGCGCACCAGGAGGCGCGGCCCGGTCACCGGGGTGAACGGCACCGCCACCTGCAGCTTCGGGTAATAGCTGCCGCCGGCGCGCTCGTAGGCGTGCGCCCAGGCATGGTCGAAGACGTATTCGCCGTAGGAATGGCTCTTGAGATAGAGCGGCATCGCCGCGGCGATCCGTCCGGCGGCGTCGCGGCCGACCAGGTGGTGCGGCGCCCAGCCGGTCGCCGGCGCGGCCGAGCCGCTCTCTTCCAGCGCGGCGAGGAAGGCGTGGCGCACGAACGGATTGGCGTCGCCGGCGCACGCGTCCCACTCGGCGGCATCGAGGTCGGCGATGCGCCGGGCCACTTCGAGCGTCGTCACCGCCTGTTCGCTGTCGCCCATCTCGCGCTCCGCCGGCCCAGCCCAAGAATTGGCCGTCGGCGAGGCGGCCGCAAGAGGCTTCAGCGCGGCCGCACCGGCAGCTCGAAAATGATGTTGTCGGCGTGGTGCGCCGCGCGCTGGCGCTGGGCTTCGTCGCGCACCGTCCAGGCCAGCACCGGCAGGCCCTCGGCGCGCGCCCGCTCGGTCAGCGGCGCCGGCAACTGGTTGACGTCGTAGGCGAGGAAATGCGGCGCGCCGTGGCGCCTTGCCAGCAGGCGCTTCAGGATCGCCAGGCGCAGGCGCGGGAAGGGCCCCGGCGGCAGCTTGAGGTCGGCGATCTGGCCGCGCACGAATTGCGGCATGTGGCGGCGGAACCAGGCCACCGTCCGCGGGTTGAAGGACTGCACCGCGAAGGGCCCGCGATAGCGCGCCAGCGCGCTCGCCACCGCCTGTTCGAGGGCGCCGATCGGCTCGCGGCCATAGTTCTTGACCTCGACCAGCAGCGGCGTCCGGCCGTCGACCAGGGCCAGCACCTCGGCGAAGGTCGGCGGCGTCTCGGCCGTGCCGAGGAGCGGCAGGCGGCCGAGCTCGGCGGCGGCGAGGTCGGCGGCGCGGCCGGGCCGGCCGCACAGGCGCTCCAGCGTCGCATCGTGGAACACCACCGCGACGCCGTCGGCACTGAGGCGCACGTCGAGCTCGATCGCGTAGCCGGCGGCGAGGGCTGCGCCGAAGGCGGCACGCGAGTTCTCAGGGATACCGGCGGCGATGTCGTGCAGGCCGCGATGGGCGACCGGGGTCGCGGTCAGCCAGCGGGGCAGGGTCGCGGGCCGTTGCACGGTCGGCTGAGGGTCAGGCGACCTCGAAGATGGCGTCGATCTCGACCGGCACGTTCAGCGGCAGGGCGTTGGCGCCGACCGCGAAGCGGGCGTGCCGGCCCTTGTCGCCGAACACCTCGACCATCAGGTCGGAGGCGCCGTTGATCACCTGCGGCTGCTGGGCGAAGCCGTCGACGCAATTGACGAAGCCGCCCAGCTTGACGCAGCGCACGACGCGGTCGAGGTCGCCGCCGCAGGCGGCGCGCAGCTGGGCGATGATGTTGAGGCCGACCAGGCGCGCCACCTGCTTGGCCTGGTCGGCGTCGAGATCCTTGCCGACCTTGCCGGTGTGCCTGAGCTCGCCGTTCCAGAACGGCACCTGGCCGGAGACGAAGACCAGCCGGCCGCTCTGCACCCAGGGCACGTAATTGGCCGCCGGGGCGGCGGCATTGGGCAGCTCGATGCCGAGCTCCTTCAGGCGTGCGTCGATCTGGCCGGCCATCGCCGATTCCCCCCTTGCTTGACGATGGCGCCTGTCTAGCCGGTCCGGCGGCGGATGGCAACGACGGGGCGTCGTCCGGCGGCGCGAGGCCTCCACCCTGGCGGGCGCACCGCCCGACTGAACGGCGTCAGCTTCCGGCGTGGGCGCGGCGCGCGCGCGACCGGCAGCGCTTGCGCTGGTACATCGCCGCGTCGCCGCGGCGCATCAGCTCGTCGAGCTCGGTCGCCGGCCCGTAGCTGGCGATGCCGAAGCTGGCGGAGAGCGGGATCGCGGCGCCGCGATAGAAGAGCGTCGTCCGGACGATGATCTCGCGCAGGCGGCGGATGCGAGCCGCGCCCTGCGCCGCGTTGGCGCGCACCAGCACGACGGCGAACTCGTCGCCATGCAGGCGGGCGACGAAGTCCGACTGGCGCGCGTTGGCGGCGAGGATGCGCGCCACCTGGCGCAGCGCCATGTCGCCGGCCTCGTGGCCGAACCTGTCGTTGGTCGACTTCAGCCGGTCGAGGTCGATGCAGGCGACGACGCCGCCCTCGTCGTGGCGCCGCGCCGCGGCGAGCGTGCGGCGCATGAAGTCCTCGAAGCCGCGCAGGTTGGGCAGCCCGGTCAGCGGATCGGTCATGCTGAGCGCCTCGAGCTCGGCGATGCGCTGGCGCTGTTCGGCGATCTGCTGCTCGGCCTCGGCGGCGTAGGCCAGCATCTCGTCGAGCAGCGCGAGCGGCGACTTGCCAGCCGGCATCGGCTGCCTGCCGCCGAGGCTCGACAGCAGCCGTTCCGCGAGTTCGCGGACACGCGGGCTGATGGCGAGCCCCGACGCATCGGCGAGGGCGAGCGAGCCGGACATGCGATGACCGTCCTTCCAAGCGCCCGGGCGAGGCTGAGCGCAATTATCTATTGCCAGATCGCAAGCAACCGCCGTGCCAGGCAAATTGCCGCGAGATTGCGCCATTTCGCCGCTGGTGTTGCCGGCAGAATCTGCCGCGCCGGCGGTGAGCCGGGCAGGCCTTGCCGCGTCACCAGAGGGGATTGGGCGGGCGGCGGCCGGCGAAGACGGCGTCGATGTTGTCGAGCGCGGTGAAGCCCATCGCATTGCGCGTCTCGAGCGTGGCGCTGCCAAGATGGGGCAGCAGCAGCGCGTTCTCCAGCGTGCGATAGCCGGGATGGATGCTGGGCTCGCCGGTGAAGACATCGAGGCCGGCCGCCGCCAGCTTGCCCGACTTGAGCGCCGCGATCAGGGCCTCGTCGTCGACCACGTCGCCGCGCGCCGTGTTGACGACGACGGCGCCATCGGGCAGCAGCGCGATGCGCCGCGCGTCGAGGAAGCGGCGCGTCTCGGGCGTCGAGGGGAAGTGCAGCGACAGGAAGTCGCTGACCCGCAGCAGGTCCTCGGCGTCGGCATGGAAGACCGCGCCGCCCTCGAGCTCGGGCGCCAGGCGCGTGCGGTTGTGATAGTGGATCTGCATGTCGAAGCCGCGCGCGCGCTTCGCCACCGCGCGGCCGATGCGGCCCATGCCGAGCAGGCCGAGGCGGCCGCCGGTGACGTGCCGGCCCAGCATCATCATGGTGTGCCAGCCGGTCCAGCGGTTCTCGCGCACCATCGCGTCGCCCTCGTGCGCGCGCCGGGCGGCGCCGAGCAGCAGCAGCATGGCGATGTCGGCGGTGGCGTCGGTCAGCACTTCGGGGGTGTTGGTGGCGACGATGCCGCGCGCCTTGGCGGCGGGAACGTCGATGTGCTCGTAGCCGACCGAGAAGGTGGCGATGATACGCACGCCGGCCGGCAGACGGCCGATCGTCGCCGCGGTCATCTTCTCGCTCGAACAGATGAACAGGGCGTCGGCACCCTCGGCGCGGGCGAGCAATTCGTCGGCATTCCAGATGCGGTCGTCCTCGTTCAGGCGCGCCTCGTAGTCGCGCGCGACGCGCGCGGTGACCGCCGGCGGCATGCGCCGGGTGACCAGGACGACCGGCTTGCCGGTCTTGCGCGAAGGCGGGTTGCTTTCGGCCATCTTGCCTCGACCTCCTGACCGGGGTATCGAGCCCCCGGGCCATATGTATCGCGGCGCGCGCTCCTGTGCTATGCCCTTGGCCGGACTGATTTCCGAGGGTGTGACGATGGCGGCAATTCGCCTCTCGATGGCGGCCGGGCTGGTCCTGGCGGGGGCGCTGGGCACTGCCGCGGCGCGGGCGGCGACGATCGCTCCGGTGCCCGGGATCAACCTGGCGCCGCACCGGGCGGTCTACGAACTGAGCCTGTTGCGCGGCGACGCCGTCGGCGGCGTCATCGGCCTGCGCGGACGGCTGGCGCTCGAATTCGCCGATGCCTGCAACGGCTTCACGTTGAACCAGCGCATTCGCATCCAGCTCGTCAACGCCGAGGGCGGCGCGGTGGACAGCGACTTCTCGCTCACCTCGTGGGAATCCCGCGACGGGCTGCGCTTCCGCTTCACCCTGAAAAACGAGCTCAATGGCCAGGTGACCGACAAGTACGTGGGCGACGCCGCCCTGGCCGGCCACGGCAAGGCCGGCCGGGTCAGCTACAGCGAACCGGAGGGCCTGACGCTCGACCTCCCCGCCGGCACGATCTTTCCGACCGAACATCTGGCGCTTCTGATCCGTGCCGCGCAGGCCCGCCGCCAGGTGGTCACGGCGCAGGTCTTCGACGGCTCGGCCGAAGACGGGTTGCACGAGGCCAGCGCCTTCATCGGCGCCCGGCTGCCGCCGTCGACGGCGCAGGGCCTGCTCGCCCCCGTCAAGGGCCTGTCGGCCTGGCGCGTGCGGCTGGCCTATTTCCCGACCGGCAAGGCGGCCGATCTGCCGCAATACGAGGTCGGCTTCCGCCTGTTCGAGAACGGCATCAGCGACGAACTGGTGCTCGACTATGGCGAATACGCCATTCGCGGCACCCTCAGCTTGCTGGAAATGCTGCCCGATTCCGGCTGTTGACCGGAACCGCCGCCGCCCTCGCTTAACGCCGGGTTAACCGCCACGCCGGACAATGTGCCGGCTAAGTCTTGCGGCGAGGGGCGGCGGAACGATGGAGTGGTCCCGCATACCATCGGGGCGATTTGCCGCGAGGCGAGGCGCCAACGGTCCGCTCGACCTGCTGCGGCTGCGGTTTTTCGACGCCGGACTCGAGGCCCGCTTCCGCGACGACTTCTTCCGGCGCTCGCTGCCCATCGTCAGGGTGTCGCTGGTGCTCGGCATCCTGCTCGTCGCCAGCTTCGCGTTTCTCGATCTCATCATCGTCGGCGACCAGCGCCAGCAGGTTTTCTTCATCCGTTTCGGCCTGGTCTGCCCGACCTTGGCTCTGCTGCTGGCGGCGACCTTCTGGCCCGGCTTCCGCGGCGTCATGCAGCTGGCGATCATGGCGGCGATGCTGGTGGTCGGCCTCGGCGTCGTCGCCATGACGGCGGTGATCGACCAGCCGGGCAGCTATCTCTATTACGCCGGCATCCTCGATACCGTGATCTATTGCTGCTGCGTGATGCGCCTGCGCTTTCTTTACGCGCTGGCCGTCTCGTTCGCCCTGTTTCTCGCCTACCAGGTGGTCGCGCTCCTGCTCAATCCGATCCCGAGCTGGGCGCTGCTCAACAACAACTTCTTCTTTCTCACCGGCATCGGCGTCGGCGCCTTCGCGGCCTACGTCCAGGAATACTACCTGCGCCGCGCCTACCTGACCGAGCAGGCGCTGATCTGCGAGAAGACCCGCTCGGAAGAGCTGCTGGCGGACGCCGAGGCGGCGAGCAAGGCGAAGTCGGAGTTCCTGGCCATGGTCAGCCACGAGCTGCGCACGCCGCTCAACGCCATCATCGGCTTCTCCGAGATCATGAAGGGGCAGATGTTCGGGCCGCTCGGCGAGGGCCGCTACGTCGCCTATGCCGAGGACATCCATCGCAGCGGCCGCCACCTGCTCGACATCATCACCGACATCCTCGACCTCTCCAAGGCCGAGGCCGGGCGGCTGCAGCCCAACGAGGAACTGGTCGATCTGCCCGGCGCGGTCGGTGGCGTGATCCGGCTTTTGCGCGAGAGCGCGGCCAAGAGCAAGGTCGCCGTGCAGCTCGGGCATCCGCCGGACCTGCCGCTCTTGCGCGCCGACCGCGGCATGGTGACGCGCATCGTCGTCAACCTGCTCTCGAATGCGATCAAGTTCAGCCTGCCCGGAGGCACGGTGGAGGTGACGCTGGGGCGCTCGCGCCAGGGCGACCTGCTGCTCAGCGTGCGCGACCACGGCATCGGCATCGCCGCCGACGACCTGCCCCGGGTGCTGCAGCCCTTCGTGCAGGCCGACAACCAGATGAGCCGCAAGCACGAGGGCACCGGGCTCGGCCTGCCGCTGACCAAGAAGATGCTTGAACTCCACGGCGGCACGCTCGCACTCGAGAGCGAGCTCGGCGTCGGCACCCTGGCCGTCGCCCGTTTCCCTGCGGAGCGCCTCGTCGGCGCGCCGCCGGCGGCCGCTGCCCTGACCAGCGCCGCGGAGTGACGCCGCTCAGCGCTTGTCGAGATAGAGCATGTAATTGTAGCCGGTCGGATCGACCTTGAGCTCCATCGTGGCCGGCCGGGCGAACTCGGCGAGCTCGGCCATTGCCGCCTCGTCGCGGTAGATCAGCTCCCAGTCGAGGATGAAGCCGAGCGACCAGACGTTGTCGGTGCCGGCTCTCA
>CAYTWJ010000094.1:0-1778 GCA_964442055.1 uncultured Rhodospirillaceae bacterium
TACACGATCGGGCTGGCCCGGCCGGTGAGCGTGCAGGTCGAGACATTCGGCACCGGCCGGCTGGCGGATGACGAAATCGCCGGGCGGGTGCAGCGACATCTCGACTTTCGTCCTGCCGCCATCATTGCCCGCTTCAACTTGCGCCAGCTGCCGCGCCTCTTCAAAGGACGGTTCTACAGCCGTCTCGCTGCCTACGGCCATGTCGGCCGCATGGACATCGGGCTGCCTTGGGAACTTGTCGATGCGGCCGGAGCCCTGCGCGATTGAGCCGGGGCCAAGTGCCGACAGTGGTCGCCGTCAGATGATCGCCGCGACGAGCGCGAGGGCCGATCGCTCGAAGATCTTCTCGAGCACGATGGCGGCTACCGCGCGGGTTATTGTCTCGCCCGAGAGGAGAGAAGGAGCCGCCCCCGATCGGACGGCCGATTCGGCCGTGTAGTGGCCGACCAAACCTTCCGCCTGCAGGCCAGCCATCAGCTCATGGGGCGAAACCCGCTCATGGTCGTAGGTGAGCTTGATGCTGCCGGTCAGCGGATTCGCCTCGACGGCGATGACGCCAGCAATGACGGCAAGCGCCCTCTCGGCCGCAGCCGCCTTGGCCTCGTTCCGCTTGATTGCTTGGCTACGGACGCGCAACCGTCCTGGGACGTGGTGGAGGTAATGCATACACGGGTCCACTAAACTCGCTATGTGACTGCAGGCTTCGTACCATATTTGTGTTGCAGATTTGCGACTGTACCCGCGTCGTCGGCGCCCAACCCGCGCCTACTCTCTCGAGCGAAATAGGAACCACCGCGGCCCCACCCCGACGGGATGACGGGGCGGCGGCCACGCATGGGTGTTGAAGCGGTTAGCCGGCAGGAGTCGCCGGCCGCCCGGCGCGTCGGGCCGGGCGGCGGGCCGGACGACGAGCGGGGCGGCGCGGAGGACGGGGGGCGGGGGGCGGTGCTTCGACGGGGCGACCTTCCGGCAGCAGCATGCCGGCAACCCGCTTGACGCCGCTGACCACGCCGACCAGCAGCCCTTCCACTGCCTTGACCGCGCTGGTACTGACGCTGCCGGCGCCATCCACGGCCCCGTGCGCCGCCGCCGCGGCCACGCGGCCGACATTGGCGCCGATCTCTGTCGATGCCTCGACCACGCCCTCGACGACGCGCTTGGCCACCAGGCCGACATCGCCGCCGACATCGGAGGCGCCGCGCACGGCGGCACTCGCCGTCTCCTTTGCCGCGCCGATGACGTCGCCGCCGACGTCGCTCACGCCAAGGATGACGCCCTTGGCGACGCTCTTTGTGGCGAGGACGAGGCCGGTGCCGACCTGCTCGGTCGCCTGGATCGCGCCCTGCATCACGTCGCGGGTGACGCCTATGGTGTCGGTCGCGACCGCGCCGGTGGCGCGGACGGTGTTGGACACCGTGCTGCGCACCAGCGACACGATCTCGGCCTCGATTTCGTCGATGCCCCGCAGCGAGTGGATAATGCCCTCCTTGACCGCCGTGCCCGCCTTGCCGATCGCCGCGCCGGCAATGGGGGCGCCGACGGCGCGCCGCGGAGCGGCGGCCTTGCGTTTCACTGCCTTCTTTGCCATCTCAGTCTCCTTTGTTTGTCAGGTCGTTGCGATTCTTCCGCCGACCGCGGAGTGCTCCCGCCGGCACCTGCGGTTCGCTCCCGTCCGGAGCGTGGACTAGCTCTTCTCTCCGACCCGCCGGTGCTTGCTCTGGCTCTCGTGGCCAAGCGAAAAGGTTGATCGCGTACCAGGCGAGGGTCACTGCGGGAGC
>CAYTWJ010000094.1:1788-10056 GCA_964442055.1 uncultured Rhodospirillaceae bacterium
AGGACCTTGCCGCGGCCGAATTGAAGCGCGGCAAGCGCGAGCAGCGCGACGCCGGCGAGCGTCCAAGCGTCCAGCACGAGCGGCGTCGCGCGCGCGGGGGATGTCTCGGGCGAGGCCGGCCCAAGCGCAGCACCAAAAAGCTGGCTGTCCCGGGCAAAGCCAAGCACCGCGGCCGCCTCAACGGCGTGACGAATCAGAATGCTTCCCGTAAGCGCGCTGGCCTCCACTGCCGTCACGCCGGGGAAGCTGACCAATTCACGGGCAATGCTGTCGAGCAACGCGATGTCGCCGCGCGCTTCCTCTATCCGGATCCGCAATCGGCCGGGCACCGCGTGCGTCACGGCCGCGCGCCGGACCATGGTCATTCGGCTGTCGACGGCGCGGCCTCTACCGGTTTTCTGCGGCGCGGACGCTTCGGCCCCGCCGCCGCCCCGGCGGCGGCAGCGGCGCCGGCTGCCGCTCCGGCCGCGGCGGGGGCGCCAGCGGTCGCAGCGGCTCGCTGCAAGTGCTCCTGCGCCAGCTCGGCCTGGGCCTCGGCGACAATGTCCTCAGTGAACTCGCCGATCTCGGCGACGGCCTCCTGGCTGCGCTGATAGGCGATGATCGCCGACTTGATCAATGTCTTGGCCGTAGGCCGGGCGACACGGGCCAGTGCCGGCGCCACGATGGGTACGACCAGCGCAGCTACGAGGCCGACGGCAATGCCGGTGAGTGCATCGCGCTTCAAGAGATTCTCGAGACCTAGCATGGTTCTCCCGCCTTGGCTGCGCGGTGAAACTTGCAGCGGGCCGAGCAGCCTTATCAAGTTTTCATTAAACATTAGGTGGCGCGATCTGGCACTTGCGCACTAACACACGTCAGTAATCCAAAATCAGGGCTTCTACATTGCGAACATGGCACTTTGATGACATTGACCTTGCGCAGCCCGCTGCTGCCGTCGAGTGCGCCGCTTGCCCGCCGCCACGTGACGCCCAGGACAGCCATCATCAAGGTGTAACAGATCCGGGCCACGCTGCCGGCGTTATGCTCGTTGCCGATGTTCTCGGCCGGCGCCGTGCGGTGCTTGTCGATCTCGACGGCTGTTTCCTCGCCGGCGACCGCCTCGCGCCCGGCGCCGCTGATCTCTTTTCGCTTGTCGGGGAACGGCTGGTGGTCCTGTCCAACAATTCGACGCATACACCCCGGCAAATGGCGACGATGTTGCTGGGGCAAGGCGCAAGCATTCCTGCGCGGAACATCATCCTCGCGGGTGCCGCTGCAGTGGAGGAGCTGGCGTGGGCCCGCCCCGAGGCGCGGGTTCTCGCTGTCGCCGGTCCTGCAATATGTGCCCTGGCCGCAGAGCGTGGGTTGCGGCTGGTCGAGGAGAGCGCCGAGGCGGTCCTGCTCTGCCGCCATCCCGGTCTTCGCTATGCCGATATCGCCGACGCGGTACAAGCCTTGCACCGCGGAACGGAGCTCTGGGTTGCCAATCCCGATCTGACGCATCCCGCAGCTGACGGCACGCCCGTGCCCGAAACCGGTGCCGTGCTTGCGGCGTTGCTCGCCTGCGTTCACGCGGCGCAGCCACGAATGGTCGGCAAACCGGCGCCGCTTCTATTCCGCCAAGCGTTGGGCCTTATGGGCTGCCGGGCCGCGGAAGCCGCAATGATCGGCGATAATCCGGCGACCGACGGCGCCGGCGTCGCAGCCGTCGGGATGCCGTTCCTCCTGGTTGGGAGGGGCGAAGGCGCCCTCGCAGCGGATCTCGACTCGCTGCTCGCTGAGCGCCGCGATTCTGTCACCGAGCTGTCAGGCAGATATCATCGATCGGTCACGGCTCCCGAGTAACGTCGCCGCCGTTGGGGATGTCCGGGACCTCAGGCAACGTGGCCACATGCCAGTTCGCCGGCCCGGTGGTTGGGCGTAGTACATGGCGCGCGTCGTTATCCGGCATATTCACAAGAGTTTCGGCGAGACGCCGGTGCTGAAGGGCGTGTCGCTCGCCGTCGACGACGGCGAGTTCGTGACGCTGGTCGGGCCCTCGGGCTGCGGCAAGTCGACCCTGCTGCGCATCATCGCCGGGCTCGAACATCAGGATCAGGGCAGCATTTGCATCGGTGCTGCGGCCGTCGACGACCTGCCACCCAAGCGACGTGATGTCGCGATGGTGTTCCAGTCCTACGCGCTCTACCCCTACATGAGCGTGGCCGAGAACATCGCCCTGCCGCTGGTAATGCGCCGGCTTGGCCGCTGGCAGCGGCTGCCGGTCGTCGGCCGCTTCATCGGCGATGCGCACCGCAAGCGTGCCGGCATAACGGCGGCGGTTGGCGAGGTGGCGGCGGCGCTCGACATCGCCCACCTGCTGGAACGTCGGCCGGCCCAGCTTTCCGGCGGTCAGCGGCAGCGTGTCGCGCTGGGGCGCGCCATGGTCCGCCATCCGCAGGTCTTCCTGATGGACGAGCCGCTGTCGAACCTCGACGCCAAGCTGAGGGTGCAGATGCGCGCGGAAATCGCGCAACTGCATCGCCGCCTCGCCGCTACCTTCATCTACGTCACTCACGACCAGGCCGAGGCGATGACGATGTCGGATCGGGTGGCGGTGATGATCGATGGCGAACTCCTGCAGGTCGCCGCGCCCCAGGAACTTTATGCCGACCCAGCCGAGTTGCGCGTCGCCGAATTCATCGGCAGCCCGAAGATCAACGTGCTGCCGGGGCGGGTACGCGCCGACGGCGCCGTCGAGACCCTGGGATTGACGCTGCCGCTTGCCGTCAGCGATGACGTGGCGGGCGCGACAATCGCGGTCGCCGTGCGCGCCGAGGGCTTCGAGCCGGTGCGGGCCGACGGACGACCGCACTTGCGCGGAACGATCAGCCATCTGGAACATCTCGGCCCGGAGGCTTTCGTTCATGTCGGTCTCAAAGGCGCGGCCGAAACGGTGCTGTTGCGCTTCGATCCGGAGCGGGGCCGCGAACTGAGAGTTGGCGGGACAATCGCCTTCCGCCCGATGGCCGACAAGGCCCTGTTGTTCGACAGCGCTGGTAGGCGGCTGCGCACGACAAAGCCGGTACTGCGCGAGGCCGTCGTTGGCTAGCTTCGTGGACGTCCAGTCGGCGCCGGACCTCCGAAGGTACCGCCCCGGGGAAATTGCCGAGATCGTGGCCGGCTGGTCGCTGGCCGCCCCGGCAACGTCGTTGCTTGTCCTGCTGCTGCTCGGGCCGAGCGCTGGAGTGATCTTGCTGTCGTTCACCGACTGGCAGTTCGGCGCCGCCAGCCTCAATTGGATCGGCCTCGGCAACTATGCCGAGATGTTCTCCGACCGCGTGTTCTGGCGATCGCTCGGCAACACATTGATCTATGTCGGGGTCGTCGTGCCGGCGTCGGTCCTGCTTGGCCTGGGCGTCGCGCTGCTCGTCGAGGCGGGCACTTCGCTGCGCGGCTTCTACCGCGCTGCCTTCTTCGTGCCGGTGACCTCGACCCTGATCGCCATGTCGATCGTCTGGCAGTTTCTGCTCCACCCCTCGGTCGGACTGGTCAACCTGACGCTCGATGTCCTCGGCCTGGGCGGTACCGATTGGCTGAAGAACCCGCGCACGGCGCTGCTCACGCTGTGCGTCATCGGTGTCTGGCAAGCCATCGGCCTCAACATGGTGCTGTTCATTGCCGGACTGAAATCGATCCCCGGCGATCTCTACGATGCCGCGGCGGTGGATGGCGCCGACGGAGTCTGGGAGCGCTTTCGCCGCGTCACCTGGCCGATGCTTGGTCCGGCGACGATGTTCGTCCTCATCATCACCGCGATCCGCTCGTTCCAGGTCTTCGACACTGTGCAGGTGCTGACCGAGGGCGGCCCGAACAAGGCCACCGAGGTCCTGCTCTACTCGATGTACCAGGAGGGCTTCGCCTACTTCCGCTCCGGCTATGCCGCGGCGCTTACGGTCGTGTTTCTGGCCTTTGTCCTCGCGCTCACCTTGCTGCAAGCGCGCATCATGGATCGGCGGGTGCACTACGCATGAGCGCGCCGCGCCGCCCCGATCGCTCCGCTCGCGCTCTCGCCTTCGGCCTGCTGCGCCACGTCCTGCTGCTCGCCGGCGCCACCGTGATGCTGGCGCCGTTCGTCTGGATGTTGTCCACCTCGCTCAAGCCGCCGACCGAGATCTTTTCGCACGAGCTTTCGCTGCTGCCGAGGCAATGGCACGCCTGGCGGAACTACTCGGACGCGTTCTCCAAGGTGCCGCTCCTGCGATTCCTCGCCAACGGCTTTCTGGTCACCGGCGCGATCTTTTTCTTTCAGGCGTTGTTCGCGCTGCCCTGCGCCTACGCGCTTGCCAAGTTGCGCTTCCGGGGCCGCGAGGCGCTCTTCGCGCTAGTTCTGCTCGGCCTGCTGATCCCGCCGCAGGTGCCGGCGATCCCCCTCTACATCATGCTCTACAAGCTCGGCTTGCTCGACAGCTACGCCGCGCTGGTCATCCCCTCGACCATTTCGGTCTTCGGCATCTTCCTGATGCGCCAGTTCTTCAAGACGGTGCCTGACGATCTGATCCATGCCGCGCGCCTCGACGGCTGCAGCGAATTCGCCATCGTCTGGCGCGTCATGCTGCCGACGGCCATGCCAGCACTGATCGCCTTCGGCATCTTCTCGCTGGTCTGGAACTGGAACGACTATTTCTGGCCGCTGCTGGTTGTGTCGTCGCCCGAGCTGGCGACGCCGCCGCTCGGCACCGTGTTCTTCCGCAACGAGGAAGCGGGCAGCGATTTCGGCCCGTTGATGGCCGGCACGGTGGTCATCACCGCGCCGCTTGTGCTCGCCTTCGTTTCGGCCCAGCGCCGCTTCATCGAGGGCATCACCCTCAGCGGCGTCAAGGGCTAGCGCGTCAACCCAGCAAGGAGGAAGAGCCGATGAAACGCCTTGTCGCCGCGGCCGCGCTTGCGGCCGGTCTGACCTGGTCAGCTGCCCAGGCCGAGACGGTGGAGATCACCGTCGAGTATTCGATCCCCGACCTCTTCCGCGAGGTGCACGAGACCATCGCGAAGGAGTTCATGGCGCGCAATCCCGACATCAGGATCAAGTTCCGCGCGCCGCAGCCGGGCTACGAGGAGGCGACGCAGAGCGTGCTTCGCGCCGCCGTCACCGGCCAGCTGCCCGACGTTTCCTACCAGGGGCTCAACCGCCAGCGCATTTTCATCGACCGCGGCCTGGCGGTCGATCTTGGCCAGTTCATCGCCAAAGAGAAGGACTGGGCCAACGCCGGCTACGAGGGGTCATTGATGACGCTCGGCCAAGTCAAGGGCAGGCAGTACGGCATGGGCTTCTCGCTGTCGACGCCGATCATCTACTACAACGCCGATCTGTTGCGACAGGCGGGCGGCGACCCCGACAAGTTCCCGACCACCTGGGAGGGTATTTTCGAGCTCGGCCGCAAGATCGACGCCCTCGGCGAGAAGACTTACGGCTTCCATTTCGACTGGGACATCACCGGCAACTGGATGTGGCAGGCGCTTGTCTTTTCGAATGGCGGCACGATGCTGAGCGCCGACGAGACGAAAGTCGCCTTCGACGGCCCGGCCGGCCAGAAGGCGATCCGTACGCTGGCCGCGATGGTGCGCGAGGGCAGCATGCGCGACGTAAGCCAGGCAACGGCATTACAGGACTTCGTTTCCGGCACGCTCGGCATCTGGTCGCATTCGACCTCGCGCCTGGGCGGCGTCACCAAGCAGGTCGGCGACAAGTTCGATTTGCGCACCGCCCGCTTCCCGCTCGGCGACGCCGAGAAGGGCCGGCTGCCCGCCGGCGGCAATGTCGCGATGATGTTCGCCAAGGACCCGAAGAAGCAGGCGGCGGCCTGGGAATACATCAAGTTCGCCACCGGCCCGGTCGGCGCGACGGCGATGGTCAAGGGCACCGGCTACTTCCCAGCCAACGCCAAGCCGGCCAAGGACCCGGCGCTGCTCGGCGACTTCTACCGGCAGAACAAGAACCACCTGACGGCGATCGGCCAGCTGCCCGTGCTCACCGCGTGGTACGCATTCCCCGGCGAGAACGGCCTCAAGATCACCGATGTGATCAAGGACAATCTGCAGTCGGTGGTCAGCAAGTCGGCCGAGCCCGACGCGGCGCTGGTCAAGATGGCCGCGGAGGTCAAGGTGCTGCTGCCCAATTGAACGGAGCAACATTGCCGCGCGCCGGGGCGTCACACCCCGGCGCGCTTCTTTTGCAGGAACGACATGAAATTCATCCACGTGACCGATACCCATCTCGTTCCAACGTTGGAACTGCTTTACGGCCTCGAACCGCGCGCCCGCCTCGATGCCTGCATCGCCGACATCAATGCGCGCCATGCGGATGCCGCCTTCTGCATCATCACCGGCGACCTGACCCATTGGGGGCAGGCTGAGGCCTATGGACAGCTGCGCGAGGCACTCGCCGCCTTGCGCCTGCCAGTCTATCTCCTGATCGGGAACCATGACCACCGCGGCAACTTCCTGCAGGCCTTTCCCGAAGTGCCGCTCGACGGCGACGGCTTCGTCCAGACCGTGATCGACAGCGACAGCGAGCGTTTCATCTTGCTCGACAGCAACGAGATGGGGGTGCACTGGGGCGTTCTGTGCGATCGCCGCCTCGCTTGGCTGGCGACGCGGCTCGCTGAAGATGCGTCGCGGCCGGTCTATCTCTTCATCCATCACCCGCCGTTCCCGGTCGGGATCAAGAAGATGGACCGCCAGTCGCTGCAGGAGCCGGAGCGGCTATGGTCGGTGCTCGCGCCGCACCGCGAGCGAATCCGGCATCTTTTCTTCGGCCATCTGCACCGCCCGATCTGCGGCTCGTGGCGCGGCATCCCGTTCTCGACCATGCGCGCCACCAGCCATCAGGTGGCGCTGGACTTCACGATCGAGGACAAGGTGCCCGGCAGCCATGAGCCACCGGCCTACGCGGTGGTGCTGATCGACGACGACCGGGTCATCGTCCATTTCCACGACTTCCTCGACCGCTCCGCGACGTTCAATCTTTGACGCCCGGCGCACCGCAGGGGCAGCGCGGGCCGTGCGATGGCCACCGTCCAGGGCTATTCATCAACATCCTGTTTTGGTGTGCCATACCGCAGCGAGAAACTCGTCGATCGCCCTGGTCCGTTCCTCTGGCAACGGCCCCCGGGGACGGGATTCCAAGGTACAGCCGGCAACACACACGCTCGCCCCATCAATATCCCCATGCTCACGCGTCTCGACATCTGGCTCAACACGCCGCTGCCGCCGCGCGAGGCGTCGGGCGCCAGCGGCATGAAGGCCGCGTTCAACGGCGTGCCTTCGCTCAGCGTCGCCGACGGCTGGTGGATCGAGGGCGGCATCGAGGGCGTGACCGGCTGGGTCATCGGCGGGCGGTCGGACGGCCCGGAGGCGCACGCCCAGGCGCTCTACGACAAGCTCGAGCAGGTGGTGCTGCCTCTCTACTACGGCTATGCCGAGGACCCGGCGGGCTGGGTCAAGGTCATGAAGGGCGCGATCGCCATCAACGCGTCCTACTTCAACAGCCACCGGATGATGCGCCGCTACGGGACCGAGGCCTATATCCGCTGACGGGGGGCCGTGGGCCCCGCAATCGAGCCCGGGCGCCGACCCGGCGCACGAACTCGGCCGCCGCGCATGCCAGGCTGCGCGATCGCGAAATCCGGACCGCTGCGGCATGGCGAGCGCTGAAGAGCCAAGGGGCAGGCAGCCGATGAAGCCGACGAAGGCGCAACGCTTGGCGCTGGCGGAATGGATGCAGGAGACCGAGGGCGTCCGCATCGCCGACGCCGACATCGTCATGACCGCAGAGCCGATGGAGCATTTTTTCCGCGAATGGGGCCCGCCGGACCACGCCGAGAAGCTCGGCGACGGCCGGACGCCGGTTTTCATCTGGCGCGGGGAAGGCTATTCGCATTGGATGGCCGACTTCGCGGCCGTGCGCGCGTCGGCCGCCCTTCAGCGGGCTGCCGAAGAATCGGCTTGTTCGGCCGGCGCTCATAGACTGCGGATCGTGCTTCGGCGCGAACGGCGAATTCCCTGCTCGACAATTTCGGCTCCCTGTACCACGAGAGATTTTTCACTGTTAGCGCGTGTAGGGAATGGACCGGAGACACCAGACAAAACAACAGGTTATAGGCGCCCTGGCCTTCAAGACCTAACGGTTTCCGCGGGGTTTCCCTGTTCTTTCCCTGATAAACAGGGAATACGCGCCGGAGCAGGGTTCGCCTCTGAGAGCCGATCCCAGAAGTTGGGATTCAGGGGCAAGGGATTGGCCGGGTGAGA
>CAYTWJ010000095.1:0-10039 GCA_964442055.1 uncultured Rhodospirillaceae bacterium
ATCACGTCGGGGGCGATGCCGGCCCATTCGTGGGCGAAGAGCTTGCCGGTGCGGCCCATGCCCGATTGCACCTCGTCGAGGAAGAGCAGGAGGCCGTGCTCGTCGCAGAGCGCCCTGAGCTCCTGCAGGAAGCTCGGCGGCGGCACGCGCACGCCGCCCTCGCCCTGCACCGGCTCAACGAGGATACCCGCCGTCTCCGGCCCGACCGCGCGCTTCACCGCCGCGACGTCGCCGAACGGCACCTGATCGAAGCCCTCGACCTTGGGGCCGAAACCGTCGAGGTATTTCGGGTTGCCGCCGGCGGCGATGGCGGCAAGGGTGCGGCCGTGGAACGCGCCCTCGAAGGTGATCAGGCGGTAGCGCTCGGGCCGGCCGGCGGCGGCGAAGTACTTGCGCACCATCTTGATGCCGCATTCCACCGCCTCGGCGCCGGAATTGGTGAAGAACACGGTGTCGGCGAAGGTGGCGGCGACAAGCCGCTCGGCCAGCCGCTCCTGCTCCGGGATGCGGAACAGGTTCGAAGTATGCCAGACCTTGCCGGCCTGGTCGCACAGGGCTTCGACCAGATGCGGGTGGCTGTGGCCGAGCGCGGTCACCGCCACGCCCGAGGCGAAGTCGAGGAAGCGGCGCCCGTCGGCCGTGTAGAGATAGGCCCCCTCGCCGCGCTCGAAGGCGAGGTCGGCCCGGGCATAAGTGGGCAGAACGGCGCCGATCACGATTGTTTCTCCCGCACCCCGGTCCTGGCGACTCCGGAAACGCACCGCCGGGGCACGGAAACCCCTGAAAACAGGTGCTTTTCCAAAAGGAAAGCGGCAAAGGTAGGGCTGCCCCCCGGCCCTGTCAACGGGCGCGGGGGGGAGGGACCCGGTCGGGGCCGGCCCAGCCGACGGCGCGCGCCTGGCCGGTCTCGACCAGGTAGTAGATCAGGTCGATGTCGGGGAGGTCGAGCCCGGCCTGCAGCAGCACGGCGTAGACCTGGCCGCGATGGTGGGTCTGGTGGTTGAACATGCCGCTCAGCAGGTCGCGCCGGCGCGCCTCGATCTGCTGGTCGCGCCTGACCGTCCAGAAGCGCACGCTGGCCTCGAGCTCGTCGTCGGTGAACCGGTCCATCAACTCGACCAGGCCCGCGTCCTCCTCGCGCCGCGCCTGGCGGAGCGCGGCGAAGTCATCGTGGAGGATCTGGTTGAGGGAGCGGACGCCCCGCTCGATGCCCTGCACCCGCCCGGTCCATAGCCGGTCGACCACCAGGATGTGGTTGAGGGTGGCGTGCACCGAGCCGAAAAAGAGGCCGCTGTCGGCGCGGTAGCGCGCGTCGTCGAGCTTGGCGACGGCGTCGTAGAGACGCTCGTTCACCCAGGTGCTGAAGCGTGCCATCAAGGGGAAATGTCGCATCGCCGCTTCTCCTGATCCGGCCGCAGATTAGCCGGCGGAGGGGCGCGCCGCCATCCCACCTCGGGCGCCCAAGCCTCGAGGCGCCCGCCCCGCACCGGCGGGCGGCGGCCGGGATTCGCCCGCTGCCCGTCGTCGCCCCTTCCTCCCGCGCCGCTTGTCGCGGCGCCGATGCACCCGCTATCTTGCCGCCCGACCATACCCTTACCTCGTGGCGGCCATGGGCGCGACCATCTTCCACAACCCGCGTTGCAGCAAGTCCCGCGCCGCGCTGGCGCTGATCGAGGGCCGCGGCCATAAGCCCGAGGTGGTCGAATACCTGAAGACGCCGCCCTCGGCCGCGGCGCTCAAGCGCCTGCTGGCGCTGCTCGGCAAGGGACCGCGCGAGCTGATCCGCCGCAATGAGGCGCCCTACAAGGCGCTCGGCCTCGACGACCCAAAGCTCTCCGACGCGGCGCTGATCCGGGCGATGGCCGAGAACCCGGTGCTGATCGAGCGCCCGATCGTCGTCGTCGAGGACAAGGGCAAGGCCAAGGCCGTCCTCGGGCGGCCACCGGAAGCCGTGCTGGAGATTTTGTGAGCGGCGGCGCGGCGGCGGGTGCGCCAGACTGGCTCGAGGCGCTGGCGCGCGGCGAGCGCGCCGCCATCGCCCGCGCCATCACCGCAGTCGAGAACGACACGCCCGAGGCGGCGGCGGTGTTGGGCGGCATCTATCCGCGGCTCGGCCGTGCGCTGGTGGTCGGCTTCACCGGCGCCCCCGGCGCCGGCAAGTCGACGCTGGTCAGTGCCTATGTCGGCGAGCTGCGCCGGCGGGGCCTTGGCGTCGGCGTCGTCGCCGTCGATCCGTCGAGCCCGGTGTCGGGCGGCGCCATACTCGGCGACCGCATCCGCATGACGCAGCACGCCGGCGATCCCGGTGTCTTCGTGCGCAGCCTCGCCGCGCGCGGCCATCTCGGCGGCCTGTCGCGCACCGCGACGCACGTCATCGACGTGCTCGACGCCGCCGGCAAGGACGTGGTGGTGGTCGAGACCGTCGGCGCCGGCCAGTCCGAGGTCGAGATCGCCGATGCCGCCGACGTCAAGGTGGTGGTGCTGGCGCCGGGGCTCGGCGACGAGGTGCAGGCGATCAAGGCCGGCATCCTCGAGATCGCCGACATCCTGGTGGTCAACAAGGCCGACCTGCCGCAGGCCGAGCGCACCGCGCGCCAGCTTGCCGCCGGCGCGGGCCGGGCCGGCGCCGCCGCGCCGCCGGTGGTCCGCACCGTCGCCACCAGCGGCGTGGGCGTGGCCGAGCTCGCCGACACCATCGCCGCGCGCGGCCGCCGCCAGCGTCCGCGGCCCGAGGCGCGGCTGCGTCGCCTGCTCGCGGTTGCCGCCGCCGAGCGGCTGCGCCACGCCATCGAGATCCTGGACCGGGCCGAGGCCGACGCCATCTGCGCCGCGGCGCTGAAGGGCGAGATCGGCTTCGACGAGGCGGCGCGCCGCCTCGCCGCCGTCGCCGCCGAGGAGCGCAAGCCATGACCGCCGACCTGCCCGCCCCGATCCGCGCCGCCATCGCCGACCTGCCGGGATCGAAGATCCGCGCCGTGTCGCGCGAGGCGCACGGCGACCCCGACATCATGCCGCTGTGGTTCGGCGAAGGCGACGACCGCACGCCGGACTTCGTCTGCCGCGCCGCCGCCGCGGCGATGAGCCGCGGCGAGACCTTCTACGCCCCCAACCGCGGCGTCCCCGAGCTGGTCGCGGCGCTGGCGCGCTACATGACGCGGCTCTACGGCGTTCCCATCAACGAGGACCGGCTCACCGTCACCGCCTCAGGGATGAACGCGATCATGCTCGCCGCCCAGTGCCTGGTCGAGCGCGGCGACAACATGGTGGTGGTCGGCCCGGTCTGGCCCAACGTGCGCGAGGCGGTGCGCGTGCTCGGCGGCGAGCCGCGCGACGTCGGGCTGATCGCCGACGAGCGCGGCTGGCGGCTCGATCTCGACCGGCTGTTCGCCGCCTGCGACGGCGCGACGAGCGCCATCTTCATCAACTCGCCGGGCAACCCGACGGGCTGGATGATGCCCGAGGAGCAGGTCGCGGCGGTGCTCGATTTCGCCCGCCGCCGGCGGCTCTGGATCGTCGCCGACGAGGTCTATGCCCGCATCGTCTACGACCGGCCCTTCGCCCCTTCCTTCGCCCGCGCCGCCCGTCCCGACGACCCGGTGATCGCCATCAACAGCTTCTCCAAGTCGTGGTCGATGACCGGCTGGCGGCTGGGCTGGATCACCGCCCCGCCGGCGCTCGGGCCGGCGCTCGAGAAGCTCAACGAGTTCAACATCTCGCACCCGACCACCTTCGTGCAGTGGGGCGGCGTCGCCGCGCTCGAAGAGGGCGAGGCCTATGTCGGCGCGCTGGTCGAGCGCTACCGCCGCGCCCGCGACCTGGTGTTCCAGCGACTCGGCGCGATGCGCCGCGTCCGCCTGGCGCCGCCCGAGGCGGCCTTCTATTTCTTCTTCGCCGTCGAGGGCATGGACGACAGCCTGGCCTTCGCCAGGCGGCTGGTGCACGAATGCAAGGTCGGCCTCGCGCCGGGCAGCGCCTTCGGCGCCGCCGGCGAGGGCCGGCTCAGGCTCTGCTACGCGACCTCGCTGCCCAAGCTGACGGAGGCGCTCGACCGCCTGCAGCCGGCGCTCGACTGAGCCCGCTTCCGTCGCGGCGGGCGGGCCGCTAGTGTGGCGACAAGCAACCGTTGGGAGGACCGCAATCATGGCCGAGGCCGTCATCGTCTCCACCGCGCGCACGCCGATCGGCCGGGCCTATCGCGGCGCCTTCAACAACACCCACGGCGCCACCCTGGCCGGCCATGTCATCCGGCACGCGGTGGCGCGGGCCGGCATCGACCCGGCCGAGGTCGAGGACGTGATCCTCGGCTGCGGCATGCCCGAGGGCGCCACCGGCGACAACATCGCCCGCCAGGCGGCCTTGCGCGCCGGCCTGCCGGTGACGGCGTCGGGCGTCACCGTCAACCGCTTCTGCTCGTCGGGAATGCAGACCATCGCCATGGCGGCGCAGCGGGTGACGGTCGACCGCGTGCCGGTGATGGTCGCCGGCGGCCTCGAATCGATCAGCCTGGTGCAGAACGAGCACAAGAACAAATACCGGCAGCGCGACGAATGGCTCGACGCGCGCAAGCCCGAAATCTACTACAGCATGCTGCAGACCGCCGAGGTGGTGGCCAAGCGCTATCATGTCAGCCGCGAGGCGCAGGATGCCTACGCCCTGGTCAGCCAGCAGCGCACCGCCGCCGCCCAGCAGGCCGGCCGGCTCGACGACGAGATCGTGCCGCTGACCACGCGCAAGATCGTCACCGACAAGGAGACGGGCGAGAGCCGGGAGGAGGAAGTGACGCTCGCCCGCGACGAGGGCAACCGCCCCGACACCTCGCCCGAGGGCCTCGCCGCGCTGAAGCCCGTGATGGGCGAGGACGGGCATATCACCGCCGGCAACGCCAGCCAGCTTTCCGACGGCGCCTCGGCCTGCGTGGTGATGGACGCCAGGCTGGCCGAGAAGCGCAATATCGCGCCGCTCGGCATCTTCCGCGGGCTGAGCGTCGCTGGCTGCGAGCCCGACGAGATGGGCATCGGCCCGGTCTTCGCCGTGCCGCGCCTGCTCGGGCGCCACGGGCTTAAATTGGACGACATCGACCTCTGGGAGCTGAACGAGGCCTTCGCCGTGCAGGTGATCTATTGCCGCGACCGCCTCGGCATCCCGATGGAGAAGCTCAACGTCGACGGCGGCGCTATCTCGATCGGCCATCCCTATGGCATGAGCGGGGCGCGCATGGTCGGCCACGCGCTGATCGAGGGCAAGCGGCGCGGCGCCAAATACGTCGTCTGCACCATGTGCGTCGGCGGCGGCATGGGCGCGGCGGGCCTGTTCGAGGTGGCGTAGACGGGCGGCTGACAAGTTCTCTTGCTCGACATCATCCCGAGTTCGTCGAAGGGTGAGGTCAAAGAGGTCAGGATTTTTCAGTATTCTGCTGACCCGGCTTGCGGGCGAGCAGGTACGTCATCGCCCGCTTGCAGCCGCAGCTGGTGCCATCCAGCAGCTCGAACCCCGCCTCGGCAAGGAGCGTCTCGACCTCGTCGCGCCGGCGGATGCGGTAAAGGCCGCCGCCGTATTGCGCCGCGAAGCGCGCATCCTCGGCCGGGCGGAAGCCGAGCACCAGGCGCCCGCCGGGCTCTAGCACGCGCCGGATCTCGTTGAGATGCGGCAGCGCCGGGTCCCAGAAGTAGACGGTGTGGACGCTGAGCGCCTTGGTGAACGATTCGCCCGGAAAGGGAATGTCGTCGCTGGTGCCATGTCTGACCTCGACCCGGCCGGCGGCGATCGGGCCGGCATTGCGCCGTCGCGCCAGCCCCAGCATCACCGGCGAGGTGTCGATGCCGGCGGCGACGCCCGCCGGCAGCCGCGCCGCGAGGAGCCCCAGCGTGCGGCCGTGCCCGGTGCCGACGTCGAGCACGCGGTCGCCCGGCAGCAGGTCGAGGAGCTCGACCGCCCTCGCGTTGTCGGCCGCGGTCTCCCATGCCATGACCCGGGCGACGACATGGCCGAGCAGCCCGCTCGGGCTGCGGCCCTGGCGCTGAATGAATGCCGGCTTGCGCATGACGGTCCTCCCTTCCCGTTCCGCCTCGATCAGTTTCAGCCCGGCGACGTAGCTCGGCACGAAACCGGCAATGGCGAGGGCGAAACCGACCGTGAGCTCGTTAATGCCGGCGATGCAGCTCGCCGGGATGACCGCACCGAAGCCGATGGCCGCGGTCGGCACGACATGTGCCGCCAGGGGAATGAAGTGCCGCAACCTCATCGCCGAACACCCGGCCCTGCATCCGCCTCCGTACGACAGCCAGCATGGGCGAGAGGCCGCGGACGGGCTCGCCGAATTCCGAAATCGGCCGGCCGATTCCGATATCAAGCGGTCGAACGGAGCCGCGCGGCGGGGAAAGGCCTACACGGACCGGCGCCGGCCGAGCTTGCGGCGTCGGTATTTGCTCGGGGTCTCGCCGGTTGCCGACTTGAAAGCGCGGTTGAAGGGCCCGAGCGACTGGAAGCCCGCATCAAGTGCGATGGTCAGGATCGGCACTTCGGCTTGCCCGGGATCGGCGAGCGCGGCCTTCGCCTCCTCGATCCGGTAGCCGTTGACGAAGGTGCTGAAATTGCGGAAGCCGAGGCCCTGGTTGATGGCCCGGCGCAAGCGGTACTCGGGCACGCCCAGGCGGGCGGACAGCCCGCCGATGGCCAGTCCCTCCTCGCGATAGGCGCGCTCGGATTCCATCAGGCGCCGGAGCGACGCGAGCAGCGCCGGTTCCATCGCCGCGGCCGCCCTGACTTCGGCGTCTTCCTTCCCGGTCGGCGGCCGGCTGGACGCGCCGCCGGCCAAGCCGAACGCCGCGGCCCCGCCCGTGCGCAGCAACAGGAAGGAAAAGACCGCCGCCAGCGCCGCCAGGGCAGCGGCGTTCGCGAGGTTGGCGGAAAGCGGCACACGACCCGACCGGAACGCCAGCTCGACGAGTGCGATGCCAACGGCATAGACGGAGACCGTGACGACGAACCCCGTGCGCATCCGCCGCCGGCCCTCGACCAGATCGTCCCGCCAGCTCGCGAAGCCCCGCCAGATCGCCGCCAGCGCGAACCCGAATGTCAGCAGGCTTTGCAGGCCGCGGAGCGAAACGGCGAGATTGTGGCTCTCGCTACCGATGACATGTGTCGTTGCCAGGCCCGGCAGGACCACCGCGAGCCAGACCGCGCCGTGCCACCGGTGCAAGACGAAGCCGTCGTCGAAAAGCGCCGAGGCCAGCAGCCAGAGCACCACCGGATTGCCCAGGCAGAGCACCAGCACGGGCAAGTGCCAGAGCGCCGGCTCGGCGCCGAAGCCGGGGACGGAGCAGAGGGTGTAGGCGGCGACGCCGGCGGCGAAGGCGGCGCCGAGCCGGGCCGAAAGCGACCGGCGCAAGTCGCGCAGCAGAAGCGCGGCCAGCAAGAGCAGCAGCGCCGCCGCCGCGCCGCGAAAGACCTGGTCCATTGGCCCGTCGCCCCTCTTTGCCGGACCCGCCGCGCTACTTCGAACTGGCGCCGCCGGCCGTCTGCAGCGCGACGCGCTCGCCGGTGATCAGGAACACCACCTCGCCATTCTTCGCCTTGTAGGTCCAGGTCTCGATCGGCCCGATCTTGGCGATGTCGCTGGGCCGGCCGAGTCGCTGCTCGAGCTCGGCCTTTGTGGCGACGCCCTCGGCCTTCTTCAGGATGTCTTCCTTGGTCGGCTCGCCGCAGGCGGCGAGGACGAGAACGGAAGCAGCAACGAACAACCAGCGGCGCATGGGATTCCCCCGGGTGTGAAAGCGATGTATCTTAACCAAGTCTTGGCCATTCGGCGGCGCCGGCCGTTAACCCGGCATTAGGACCTGGGGCGGAAACTGTAAGCATCGCTGCGCTGGGGCAAAGCCCCGTCGCGGCTGCCCGGTGGCAGCCAAGTCGCCAACGCTGGGGAGAGCCCGCATGGAACGCCAACTGCTCGGCAAATTGCTGCGCGACGAGTCCGGCGCCTCGGCGGTGGAATACGCCATCCTGGTCGGCGGCATCGCCGGCGTGATCGTCACCATCGTCTTCGCGCTCGGCAATGTCGTGAGCGGTCTGTTCCAGGCCTTCTGCACCGACCTCGCGACGCAGACCAACCAGACCTGCTGAGCACTGCCGCAAATTCCTGCACCAACGTGCCGACGGCGCGCAACTCGCCGCTGCGTTGAATCGACGCCGGCGCAACTCGCGTCGCGAATTCACCCGGCCGCAACATTGCCGTAACGGCCACGTCACGGCCCGCCCCTAGCTTGACCCGCGAACCGCTTTCGGCCTGCGCGATGATGCGCCGGCGAGGCGGTCGATCATCACCCCCGATCCGGGTCAATAAGGAGGACTGCCAGAATGCCTGTCACCAGGACACGCCTTCGTGCCGCGGCCGGTGCGTTCGCGGCCACGATCGCCGGCGGCGCGGGTGCCGCCCTCGCCGCGGATTTCGGCGAGTTCGTCGAGAACGCGCTGCGCGCCCAGTCGCTGCCGCTCTTTGGTGTGAACGAGCCGCTCGCGGAATCGGCGCCGGCGACCGCTGGCGCGTACCGCACGCCGGCGCAGACCGCCGCCGACCAGGTGGCGCTGGCCGACGGTCTCAGCGCCCGCTACCTGACGCGCAACGCCGCCAACGCCACCGACATGATCGCCTTCTGGCCGTCGGACGAAAACCCGACGCACCTGATCACCTGCATCGAGGGCGGCCGTTCCAAGATCGCATCGAATCAGGCCGACTACCCGGATACCGATGCCGACGCCGATGCCGACCCGGGCGACAAGCTCAACCCGTCGGTGCAGCGCATCAGCCTGACGACCGGCGACGTGGCGACGATCCTGCGCGGCATGACCGCCTGCGACGGCATCCACACCACGCCCTGGGGCACGATCCTGGCGACCGAGGAGACCACTACCGGCGGCGCCTACGAGATCATTCAGCCTCTGACCACCACCAACGTGACGGTAGTCAGCCGCGGCGCGCAGGGCCAGCCAGCCAGCTTCTTCGGTGCCCATGCGGCCAACGTCGTCAAGCGGACCGCCCTCCCGGCGATGTCCTGGGAAGGCCTGGCGGTGCTGCCGAGCGGCGTGGTGATCGCCGGCGACGAGCTGCGGCCGGGCAGTAGCTACAACGACGCCAACGGCAATCCGGCCGGCGGCGCCAACGCCGACGGCGGCGCGATCTTCAAGTTCGTGCCGACGGTGCCGCACGCCGGCGGCCCGATCGCCAGCCTGGCGCAATCGCCGCTCGTCGCCGGCTCGGTCTACGCGCTGCAGGTTTCCTGCACCACCGGGACGCAGTACGGCCAGGGCTGCGAGATCGGCAACGCGGCCTGGGTCCCGGTCAGCGCCGCCAACGCCCGCGCCGACGCCAACGCCGCCGGCGCCACCGGCTACTACCGGCCGGAGGACCTGCACGACGACCCGATGTATGAAGGTCCGGGGGTCCGCTTCTGCTGGACCAACACGGGCAACGAGGGCGCCAAGAACTATGCCGAAGTGATCTGCGGCATCGACAGCGATCCGATGACCGCCAACGCCGGCCAGCGCACCGTCGTGGTCAACCGCTTCGTCGAAGGCGACACCGACTTCAATTCCTTCGACAACCTCGCCTTCCAGCCGAATACCGGCAACCTCTACGTCATCGAGGACCATGGCAACGGCGACATCTTCGCCTGCCTGCCGGACGGCGCCGACCGCGACATCAAGACCGACGGCTGCGTCAAGATCCTGTCGGTGAAGGACTCGAGCGCCGAGCCGACCGGCTTCATCTTCGATGCCAGCGGCACGGTCGCCTATGTCTCGATCCAGCACACCAACGATGAACTGATGCCCATGCACGATCACTACCGGACCGACGACGTGCTCGTCATCACCGGCTTCAAGGCCAAGAACGTCGGCAACAAGTAGGCCGCCGTCATTCGGGGTACCGAAGGGGCCGCATTCGCGGCCCCTTCTTCTTTGCGGCCGCCTATTCGCCCGCAATCGCCCCGGCCCGGCGCCCGGCGAGCACCGGGGAGGGGGCCACCTGCCCCCGCTGCATGCGCAC